>NZ_JBPPZG010000029.1:0-28241 GCF_051918545.1 Pseudogracilibacillus amylolyticus (SeqCode)
TTAATTATGCAGTTTTTACTGTTTCTTTAGTAAACACCGATAATGCTAAGATTTCGGCAACGTCCATCGTTCCAATATCTTGTTCAACATCTTTTGCCTTTGTTCCATCACTTAACATCGTTAAACAGAATGGACATGCACTTGAGATCATTGTCGGGTTAACTTCCAACGCTTGTTCCGTACGGGCAACATTGATTCGGTTGCCAGTTGTTTCTTCTGTCCACATGAGCCCGCCACCTGCACCACAGCACATTCCATTATCACGGGTTCGAACCATTTCAACTAATTCGATTCCGGGAATTGCTTTTAAAATTTCTCTTGGTGGGTCATATACCCCATTATACCTTCCCAAATAACAAGAATCATGATACGTTAATCGATGTTCAATTCTTCCCTTTGGCTCTAATCTTCCATCCATCACTAAATCATATAACATTTGTGTATGATGGATGACCTCTGCTTCAAAGCCAAAATCAGGATATTCATTTTTAAAAATATTATAAGCATGGGGGTCAATGGTAACGATTTTTGTCACACCATTTTTCTCAAATTCTTTAATGTTCTTCTCTGCAATTTCTTGGAATAAAAACTCATTTCCTATTCGACGTGCAGTATCTCCAGAATTCGCTTCTTTATTTCCTAAAATTGCAAAACTTACACCTGCTTTATTCATTAACTTTGCAAATGCAATTGCGATCTTCTGGCTTCGACTGTCGTAAGCTCCCATCGAACTAACCCAAAATAAATATTCAAAATCTTTCTTTTCTTTTTTAAGTTCTTTCACTGTCGGGATATAGACATCTTCATCCAACTCACGCCATTTAATCCGGTCTTTTTTAGATAATCCCCACGGATTTCCTTGGCGCTCAATATTCATGACTGCTCGTTGGATTTCAGAATCCATTTTTCCTTCCGTCATCACAAGATATCTACGCATATCAATAATCTGACCGACATGCTCATTCATCACTGGACAGGCATCTTCACAATTTCGACACGTTGTACAACCAGCTAACTCTTCTTCAGTAATGACATCCCCGATCATACTAATTTGACTTATTTCTGCAGTAGCTTCCTCGCGATCCATATTTACATATTTATTTGGCCCATTACTTCCAAAAGCATACGCCGGAACCCAAGGCGCCTTCCCTGTAACAGCCGCACCCTTTTCATTCAAGTGGTCACGCAATTTTATCATGATATCCATCGGTGATAACATTTTTCCAGTGTTCGCAGCCGGACAAACGCTTGTACAGCGTCCACATTCAACACATGCATAAAAATCAAGCATTTGAAGCTGATCGAAATCTTCTACTTTTCCGACGCCAAAGGAAATTTCTTCTTCATCTGCTTCCTCATCAAGGTCAAAACTAATCGTTTTTAATTTACCCGGAACACGTTTACTTAAAAATACGTTTACCGGTGCAGCAATTAAATGAGCATGTTTCGACTGCGGAATATAAACTAAGAATGCAAGAATTGTTACTGTATGAACCCACCAGGCCACATAAAATAAAACCATTGCAGCAGTTGGAGAAAGCCAGCCGAAAGCAAGCGCTATTAAACTCGCAACAGGCTCTGTCCATGTCGCAGGTTCATCCTGCCAAATTTGTAACATACCATTTCCAAATAAAACAGAGACCATCAATGTTCCAATAAAAATAAGAACAAGACCAGCATAAAATCCTCTTTTAAGGCGAACTAGTTTTTCTATATAACGACGATAAAAAGCCCAAATAACTGCAACTAAAATCGTCAATGTCACTAGTTCTTGAAAAAAAGTAAATCCTGGATAAAGCGGTCCAAATGGTAAGTGTTTCCCTGGCGCAAGCCCCTTAACAAACATATCAATCGCGCCAAACTGGACAAGAATAAAGCCATAAAACATCATGACGTGAATAATTCCCGATTTTTTATCTTTTAGTAATTTCGATTGACCAAAAACGATCACCCAAACATCACGTAATCGTTCTTTTAACGCAAGATCAAATTCGGACTTTTTACCAAGCTTAATAAATGCTATCCTTGTTGCCACTGCTTTCGCAAATAGAAAAATACCATATGCTGTAACCGCAATAAAAGCAATCCAATTAATGAGTAAAAACGTATCCACCTGCGCTCCTCCTCTTATTTATCATTGTTTGTTAACGTTTACACTTCATTTCTTACTCATTAATAAAGTGTTATTGACTCTATCATAAAACATGAATGATCATTCAGTCAACTTTATTTGTTAATATTTATTCGTTCAATCTATTTCATCGCAGATATTACTGGTAGATTTGTCCAAAATTTCTATTAAAAAAATTAAGAATCCGCTCAATCACTTCAAAATAAGTTTAAATGATATTGCGGATTCTTGTTTCATGATTAAGGACTCTTTTTTAAAGTAATATGCTTTCTACATCTTCTCCGGCGCACTTACTCCAATGATCTTCAACGCATTTGCAATCGTAATCTGTACTGCTTTCATCAACGCAACTCGCGCATTGGTCAAGGCTACATTTTCTTCGTTTATCACTTTTTCTGCATTATAAAAACTGTGTAAAAGTGAGGCCAAGTCGTAAACATACTGAGTAACCCGGTTTGGAGCTTCCCTCTTAGCGGCATCAGCAACTAATTGAGGAAACTCGGCCAATTGTTTTAATAACGCTGTTTCCTTTTCTGAAGTAAGCAAAGTCGGGTCAAAATCAGACTCCAATTTAAAGCCTTTTTCTTCGGCTTGTTGTAACATGGTACAAATTCGGGCATGTGCATATTGAACGTAGTAAACAGGATTCTCGTTTGATTCGGAACGAGCTAAATCAAGGTCAAAGTCAAGTTTTGAGTCATTGGAACGCATCGTAAAGAAATAACGGACCGCATCCACTCCAACATCCTCCATCAATTCTCTTAGAGCGACTGCTTTTCCGGTACGTTTACTCATGCGAACAATTTCCCCATCTTCCAAAACGTTCACCATCTGAATGATGCTCACACTCATTTTCTCTTTCGGATAACCAAGTGCTTGAATCGCAGCACTCATTCTAGGGATATACCCGTGGTGATCTGCTCCCCATACATTAATGATTTTATCAAATCCGCGTTCCAATTTATCCTTATGATACGCAATATCTGGCGTTAAATATGTGTAGCTTCCATCTTGCTTAATGAGCACACGATCTTTGTCATCGCCAAAAGCTGTTGACTTAAACCAAGTTGCTCCATCTTTTTCATACGTGTACCCTTTTTCCTCCAGTTGCTGTAACGTCTCGGTGATCTTGTTATTTTTATAAAGAGACATTTCCGAAAACCAGTTGTCAAACTGAACGCCAAATGCATCCATATCTTCTTTTATTTTCCCTAACTCAAATTTGAGTCCATAATCTCGGAAAAATGCCAGTCTCTCATCTCGCTCTTTTTCTAACCAAGATTCCTTATATTCCTCGGCTAGCTGTTCACCAATTTTTATTATATCTTCACCGTAGTACCCATCCTCAGGCATCGTACTTTCTTTACCAAGTGCCTCTAAATATCTAGCCTCTATTGAGATGGCAAGTTGATCTATTTGGTTACCAGCATCATTAATATAATATTCCCGCTCCACGTCATATCCAGCAGTCGCAAACACATTACATAATACATCACCAAATGCAGCCCCACGTGCATGGCCTAAATGCAAATCTCCTGTTGGATTAACTGAAACAAATTCGACTTGTACGCGTTTATTTTTTCCTGCATCAGTTCGCCCATAGTTTTCTTGTTGGTCTAAAATAGTAGAAATAATATTGCTTAAAAAATCTTGTTTCATAAAAAAATTAATAAATCCAGGCCCCGCTATTTCAACTTTATTAACATTTGCCTTTTCCTTATCGATATGATCTACTATTTTTTCCGCGATCTGTCTTGGTGCCATTTTGGCAATTCTCGCTAGCTGCATCGCAATATTCGCAGCAAAGTCTCCATGCGCTTTTTCTTTCGGTTTTTCTAATTGAATGGCAGGAATTTCTTCTTCCTTGGCCAAGTCAGCTTTTGTAATGGCTGTAATAATTTCTTTTTTAAGTGTTTCTTCCACTTTAACTAACGCATTCATCTTAATTTCGCCTCCGTATAGGTAAGTGTTAAATGATGGTTTCTGCTTTCCTCTTCATTCACTTTAACATCATATTGTATAATTACTTTTCCTTCTTGGTCATCTGCTAATAATTGGTGTGTAATTGATTTTGTCATAATTTCTAACAGAAAAGCACCATATGGGTGACGATAAAGACATTCCGTCTCCTTCCCCTTAATAAATTGTTGATTCATCGATACTTTTCCTGAACGTTTTATATTGATTTTATTCGGTCGAATCGTGATGAGATTTTCTACGTCACCAAATTCGTTTGTCTTTTCTATAAAGGATATCACTTCAATATTTTCTTTCTTTACATAAATTCCTACCTGCTTGATAATCGATAGTTCTTTTTCTCCTTGGTCATCGATAACTGTTCGAAGTTCGATCGCTATGTCTTTTTTTACAAGTTTCATTGGCGCTCCTTAAAATTGTATTGTATCCATATATTATAGCGATAAATACACTGTTTTTCCATTCACACAAAAAGAATCAAAAATAACAAATTAATAAGAATCCGTTTATTTTTAATCAATTTTTACCATAATGTACATAACTGAACAAAAATGAGGCAGGCAATTATGAAGGTTATCAAGTCACTTAGTAAGTTAACTTTTTATACAGTAATTTTTATGGCGCTAACAATTGGATCGATTCTAACTGCAAGTTATATTCTTGGGCCTCCAGATTTATCCAATGAGTATGTTACCGTATTATACGATCAAAATGATGAAAAAATTGAAAATACGAATAGCTACCACAAACAATTAAATTTGGATGAAATATCTCCTTTACTAATCGAAGCGACTATTCAGGCTGAGGACAAAAACTTCTATGAACATCATGGTTTTGATTATAAAGGAATCATGCGTGCTATCATTAAAAACATCCGTTCTTCCCGATTAAAAGAAGGCGCCAGCACCATCACACAGCAATATGCCCGAAATTTGTATCTCACTCATGAAAAAACGTGGATTAGAAAAATAAAAGAAGCGTTTTACACCGTTCGTCTGGAGATGTTTTATTCAAAGGAAGAAATACTAAAAGGGTATTTGAATTCAATCTATTATGGCCATGGAGCTTATGGGATTGAAGCTGCAAGTCATGTTTATTTTGAAAAAAGCGCTAAAGATTTAACACTTGCAGAGGCTGCCATGCTTGCCGGAGTCCCTAAAGGTCCGACATATTATTCACCATTTAACAATCAAGAAAATGCCTTTAATCGACAAGAATTTATCTTAAAATTACTTTTACAAGAAAATATTATTACACAAGCGGCTTATTATAACGCAAAAAAAGAAGAGTTCCAATTCGATAAGCCAAATATCACAAACGATACGTTAGCTCCTTTCTTTGAAGACGTCGTGTTAAAGGAAGCCAAACAAATTTTAAATGGAAAAGAGGAAACAATTTTAACAAGTGGCTACCGAATTTATACAACATTGGATCAACATTTACAAAAGGAACTTGAGAAAAAAGTCGCAGCTCATCTCGATTCAAAAAGTGAATTCGAAATAGCTGCCATTTCTATGGATCCTAATGATGGTGCAATTATTAGTTTAGTAGGTGGTAAGGACTACCGAGAAAGCCCTTTTAATCGTGCTACAGATGCTAAAAGGATGGTCGGATCTACCTTTAAGCCTTTTTTATATTATGCTGCACTTGAAAACGGGTATACACCAACAACAATGCTCTTAAGTGAGCCAACTGCGTTTGTAATGGATGAAGGAAATGTATATAAACCTAGTAATTATAACGGATATTACGCTAACAAGCCGATTTCTTTAGCTCAAGCGATCGCTTTATCCGACAATATTTACGCCGTTAAAACAAACCTTTTTCTAAGCCCTGATATCGTAGCCGAAACTACAAAAAAATTTGGAATTAAAAGTGACTTACCAGCTGTTCCATCCCTTGCACTTGGAAGCGCCTCAATTACCCTTTTGGAAATGGTGCAAGCATATGGGAGAATTGCAAATGGGGGCGAAGAAGTTAACGGATATACAATTAAAAAAATTGAAAACCATAAAGGAAAAGTTATATATGAAAAAGAAGAGACAGATAATAAACAAATTCTCGACCAAAAAAAAGCTTTTATCTTAACTCATTTAATGCAAGGAATGTTTGACAGAAGATTAAATGGGTATATGGAAGTAACGGGTTCTTCGATTATCGATAAAATCAATCATCCCTATGCCGGTAAGTCTGGTACGACCGATTCAGACAGCTGGATGATTGGATTTAGTCCATCTGTTGTAACTGGCGTTTGGACGGGCTATGACGATAATCAACCGATCCAACTTGCTAGCGAAAAATCTGTTGCTAAAAACATATGGGCGGAAGCAATGGAGGCCGCTCATTCTTTGGATAAAGATTATAATTTTAATGTTCCTGAGGGGATTGTCGAAAGAGTGATCGATCCTGAAACCGGCATGTTAGCAACGAATGATTGTGAGACGAGAAGAACATTCTATTTCGAAAAAGGGACAGAACCTACCCAATATTGCTCGACACATCTTCCTAAGAATGAGCAACCGCAAAACCAAGAAAAGGAGGACGGACTCCTTAAACGGCTTTTCGATCTTTTCGGTTAATTGCAGTCATTGAATGATAGCAAAACATATGCAATTTTTGCGATAACTTTAAACATTCTTACGTGACCTAATTTCAATTCTGGAAAAAGAATGAGAAAAATTTTAATGTGACGTTTTTTACTAGCTTTCAATGAGCTAAGAAATATGTAAACCGCGACTATCATGCGTTTGCCATGCTTGTGATAATTGATAACTGTCTTAAAAAGCTTCGTTCTTAATTAACAAGCGTGGAAAATAAAGAAACCGACTCGTATAATTGAGTCGGTTTCTTTAGTGTCCTAGCAATTCTTTGTAGCCCATGTATCTCTATCTTACAAAGTATAAAGCTAAAGTACAAGAATTTACTTTGAGACTAATTATTTGTCACAATCTGTTCACTTTTCAAAGTTGTTTTTTAATTCTTCACTTGAATTTTCCCACATATTATTATCAAAATTCTTTAGAAAATCACCTAATAGCGTTCGGGAATGTTCATCCATATGCTCAACAACTACTTTTCCTTTTAGTGACTTTTCCATATGGGTTACATGTTCTGCCATCGATTTATATGCCTTTTTATTTGGACGATCCACACGAAGTTCACTGGCAGCAACTCCGGAATAATATGGACCCTTTTCTCCATTTTCAACAGTGACCCAAACTATCCAATATAAACGACCATCCGGCACTTCGTTTCGATCAGAATAGTAACGAACACGGCGTTCAATATCACTTCTAGCATGCATTGCATCCATATCGACATAGGCTTTATTTTCCACTGGATCGACAATGACAGATGACATATTTTCTAAAGAAATAGAGCCCATCCCGTATCCGCCATGCCCATCTGTTGAATCATCCTTAATTATTGTGAATTGTTGTTTCGGTTTTTTATTATTTTCCATAATGTCAAGGCTCCTCCTTTTTAAACTTAGTTTATTCACATTGTATCATAATCATTATTTAACGATAATATAACAGCTCAATTATCTCATCTTTAAGCTTAGCATCTTGAATCATCTTGATTTTTTCAATTGGAAAATAAATTTTATGATCTTCTCTCGTTTTTCCAGTTATTGCTTCAACGATAACAGAGTGTGTTGATAATTCTTTTTCTTCTCCGGATGGCATTTGTAAATAAATCGGAATCCGCTCTTCTCCTGCACGGTAGACATCATACGGTAAATCTGCAGAAGAATCGATAACTAAATAATAATCTGGGTCAATTCCTGCTTCACAAAAGAGATTTTGCAACTTTTCATATTTTTCCATATGTTTCTCTGGTTTAAATTGTATATATTTAAATAAAATCCGATTGACAAACCGGGAACTAAGATCTCGAAGCACTTCATCATCTTCATACTGCCACTGCTGAAAGTAATAATTAATTACCGATTCGTCCAACTGTAAATAATCCTGAAGCTTTACTTCGCCTTTAAAAAAAGATAAGAGTAAAGTTGGATTCATCTTGAAATGGTATCCTTGTTCGTATAGATATTTCACCCGATGAAAAATTTTCGTCAAAATCACTTCGGCACTACGTGTTACAGGATGAAAATAGACTTGCCAATACATTTGATAACGGGACATAATATAATCTTCCACCGCATGCATTCCCGTTGCTTTAATGACAACTTGATCTTCCGTCGGACGCATTACCCTTAAAATTCTCTCCATATCGAATTGACCATAACTAACTCCCGTATAATATGCATCCCTCAAAAGATAGTCCATTCGGTCTGCGTCAATTTGACTCGAAATCATACTAACAACCAATTTATCAACATACGATTTATCAATAATTTGCGCAACTTTTTTAGGAAAATCCGGCTCAACCCGACTCAATACTGCATTTACATTCGTATCTTCCAAAATAATTTTCTTTGTAAATTGTTCATGATCTAGGGAAAACACTTTTTCAAAAGAATGTGAAAATGGGCCGTGACCTAAATCATGTAGTAAGGCTGCACATAGGCTAACTAACCGTTCTTCTTTATTCCACCCTTCATGTGACTCCATTTTATTAATAATTCTTCTAACAATTTCATATACGCCTAAAGAGTGGTTAAACCGACTATGTTCTGCACCGTGAAATGTCAAGTATGTAGTCCCTAATTGCTTTATTCTTCTAAGCCGCTGAAATTCAGGAGTGGCAATTAGGTCCCATATTACTTGATCACTAACACGTACATATCGATGAACGGGATCTTTAAAAACTTTAACTTCATCCAATTGTTTATTTTTATACATCTTGATCACCCGTTTCTTTTCATACTATTAGATTCTATTATATAATAGTTTCGTACACGTTTAAACATCGTAATAACAAGGAGTCTAACTGTGAAAAATATTTTTGAAATCATTCATCATTCATCGATTCGATTTTTAGATCATGCATCTAAGAGAACAATATTTAATGAGCCGAATAATGCGCTTGCGTCTTTTGCTATTGATGATGCAATCGCAACAACTGTAGGAAATGAACTAGTAGTCCCGACCATCCGCACATGGGTGCACGATCGTACCGTTGTACTCGGTATCCCTGATTCTAGATTGCCATGCTTTGAAGATGGGGTAAAGTATTTAAGGAACTTACATTATAATGTAATTATTCGTAACTCCGGAGGGCTCGCTGTATTAATCGATAAAGGTGTTCTAAATATTTCACTTATCTTACCGAGTAAAAAGCAAATTTCTATACATGAAGGTTATAATATTATGTTTCAATTGGTAACCTATCTTTTTAAGGAGTACACGAGTGAAATAAAAGCCTATGAAATTAAAGGTTCTTATTGTCCCGGAGATTATGATTTAAGTATTAATGGGATAAAATTTGCCGGCATTTCACAACGGCGAGTCAGAAATGGTGTAGCAGTTCAGATTTATATTGATGTGGAAGGAAGCAGTTTTGAGCGTGCTAGCATCGTAAAAAATTTTTATGAAGTAAGTAAACAAGAAAAAAAGACAAAATATGAATATCCCGAAGTTAACCCAAACGTAATGGGGTCAATTAGTGAATTGTTACAAATTGACTTTACTGTTAAAGGGCTTATCGAAAAAATACAACACCAGCTTGAAACAGAAAATCATCCAGCCAGTGAAATGATTCCTGAAGAAGAGGAAATTTTTAAAAAGCGCCTGGAACAAATGCATAAACGGAATGAGAAAATCTTATAGCGTAAAAAGAATTTGACTTACCTAAAATATTCCGCCTCAAAAGCAGACGGTTACCTCTACAATGCCTTGCCAATAGAGGATTGTAATTCACAATTGAAGGATACTGTTGAGTAGTGAATTTAAAACTATATGATTTCCGCTGTGTAAAAATGAACGCAGTCACAAAGCAAAATACCGCTACGGAAATACATTCCGCTTTCCGTGGGCGGCTGTTGAGCCTCCTCGTCGCTACGCTCCTGCGTAGTCTCACCGAGGCCTTTCCTCCCACAGGAGTCTCCATGTATTTCCTTCGCTGGTGTAGTGGATGATAAATGTTCTATATCAGGGGATTCACCGATCTAGTTGATTGTAGTGTAGGGTAGTCGACTCCTGGTCGGCTAAAATCGGTCACGTCCTCATGTCTTCGTCTGCACTAATACATCCTGTACGTCGGAAGACTCAGAAGCAGTGGTTTTCTGCTTCAGAGGCAGACCGCCGTGCTTTAGGATGCGCGTACTGCCCGGAGCGAAAATCAACGGCGATGTAATACGCAGTTTATGGAAATTAGTAATCAAGTTAGAAAGAATTAAACCTTTTTCTCCCAGAAACTCCACACTGTTTATTCCGCCTGCGCTGCTGTAATTAATGCTAATTTATAGACATCCTCCGTGCTACATCCTCTTGAGAGATCATTTACCGGTTTATTTAAACCTTGTAAAATGGGACCGACCGCTTCGAACCCACCGAGTCGCTCGGTTATTTTATACCCGATATTACCAGCTTCTAAGCTCGGAAAAACAAATACTGTCGCATCTCCTTTAATTTCAGAATCAGGAGCCTTTTTAGCCGCAACACTTGGGACAAATGCTGTATCAAATTGAAACTCTCCATCAATAATTAATGCAGGTTGTTTCTCTTTTGCAAATTGAACTGCCTCAATTACTCTTTCCGTTTCTTCGGACTTAGCTGATCCTTTTGTTGAGAAGCTTAACATTGCTACTCGTGGTTCAACATCAAATAGTTTAGCCGTTCTAGCACTCTCCACAGCGATCTCAGCTAAATCTTCACTTGTTGGAGCTATATTAATCGCACAATCAGCAAAAATATATTTTTCATCATTTCGTACCATGACAAAAACACCTGATGTTTTATTGATACCCTCTTTTGTTTTGATAATCTGTAAAGCAGGACGCACGGTATCTGATGTAGAATGAACTGCACCACTAACTAATCCGTCTGCTTCTTCCATTTGAACTAACATGGTACCAAAGTAATTTCCGTCCTTTAACACATGTTCCGCTTCTTCTCTTTGCACTCGCCCATTTCTTCGCTCGAGGAAGGCATCGACCATCTCATTCCATTTGCCATAATCAGTAGGATCGATTACTTCACAACCAGCAATATTTACATCAAGCGATTCCGCTAACTGATTTACTTTATTTACATTTCCGATCAAAATAGGTCTAACTAAATTTTCATTTGCCAATCTGCTTGCCGCAGTAATAATTCTTTCATCCGTTGCTTCAGGAAAAACAATGTTTTTTAATGCTTTTTTTTGTAAACTTTCTTTTAAACCGCGAAATAAATCACTCATTCAGTATCCTCCACCTTTTCCATTTACCCTAACGATTCATTTTACTTATATATTGAATTATTAGACAAGTTCAATTATATCAACATTATAGGAAGTAATTCAAGAATTCTTTATGACAATTTTTCAAATGTCGAATTTCTTGCTTCAATTGTGGTATAGTAGGGTTGTCTACAATACTCTATTAATACTGGAGGAAGATATTATGGTACAAGCAGTTGAAACCTTTGATGGTTGGTATAGTTTACATGATTTACGTACTATCGATTGGACTTCTTGGAAATATGCTCAAGAAGAGGAAAGACAAGAAGCAATTAATGAGTTCACGGAACTTTTATCAAAATGGGAAAAAGTTGAAGATGAGAAAAAAGGAAGTCATGCTTTTTATAAAGTCGTTGGTCAAAAAGCAGATTTTATCTTTATGTTTTTAAGACCTACGATGGAAGAATTAAACGAAATTGAAACTGAGCTAAATAAATCCAAGTTCGCTGAATATTTAATCCCTGCGCATTCTTATGTGTCAGTAGTTGAAATTTCCCGTTATCAGCCAGAAAAACCTGGAGAGGATCTCCTAAATTCTCCATATATTCAAGGACGACTTTATCCGACACTCCCTAAATGGGACTATATGTCGTTTTATCCTATGAATCGCAGACGTGAAGGAAACGATAATTGGTATACATTGGAGAAAGATGTCCGAGGAAAATTATTGTACGAACATAGTAAAACGGGTAGACAATATGCTGGAAAAGTACAGCAAGTTATTACAGGCTCAATCGGTTTTGATGATTGGGAATGGGGCGTAACATTATTTGCACATGATGTTATTGAACTGAAGAAAATTGTCTATGAAATGCGTTTTGACGAAGTTAGTTCCCGTTACGGAGAATTTGGAGAATTTTTTGTGGGAACAAAAATTACAAAAGAAGAATTACCAAAATACCTAGAAGTATAAAGAGAATTTGAGTTATCAAATTCTCTTTTTTGTATTCTATTCACCTACTCATATCATTGCCGGACATATCATATAATTACAGAAATGAGATCTTCAACTAGAAGGTGAAAACATGTATCAACAACGAGAAAGATATAATATCGTTAGTGTGATAACTCTTGGTTTAGCAATATTAATTGGATTCATTGCTATTCTTAAACTTTCCTTTTTATTAGTGCTATTTTCAATTTTACTCATAGCCATTAGCATCATTTGTGACGCTTTGCTGCTTAATATATCATTTCAAAAATTTGAAGGTCTGAAGCAACTAGCACGAGGTGTAATATTAATTTTTTTAATCATATTCTTATTTGTCTTCTATGTGAAAGGTTTATAAAAACTTGATTAACCCATACCCTAATAGTATCCAACCAATTAAAAAAGCAACCCCACCAAATGGTGTAATCATTGCTAAAGTCCGAACCCCTGTAGTGGAGTATAAGTATAAACTTCCTGAAAATAACAAAATTCCTATCACAAACATCCAACCCGCCGATAAAAGCATGCTTGATTGTGTCTTTAATAATAAAATTCCAGTTAACAGAACACTAACCGTATGAAACATTTGATAATTTACTGCTTTTTCCCATGTCTTAAGCGCACTTTCGGAAATTTTACCCTCTAATCCATGAGCTCCAAACGCTCCTAAAGCCACCGCTAAAAATCCATTAATCGCTCCAATTATAAACAAAAACTTCATTATCTAATTCCTTTCATATGCTAAAAATCAAAAATTGAATCTCCATCTAAATCATTTATAGTATTTGCGGGAGATTCACTTGAAATTTGCGTTTTCATTATAAGATCTTTTTTGCTTGTCTCTTGATTACTTTCCTCTAAAATTAATTCACTTAATAATTTTATTTTGGAAATAGACTCAATTATTTGATCGTTATTTTTTGCTTTTTTAGCTTTATCAATTTCTTCTTCTATTTTCTTTAATACTGTTTCACTTGATATTTTCATCTACTTTACACCTCACCATGCTAGTTTTAGTATAGCATTGTTTTAAACTGCTTAAAACTAAAACCACACAGCAAATAAGTCTTATCTGAGGCAAGATAAGACTTGTTATCTTTTAGTATTTTATCTGTGCTTCTGTTTCTTCTTTATGCTTTTCATACACCCATTTCAAAAATTCTATTTCTTGTTGTTTCAGTTCCCTGTCGAGTTTTTTCTTCGTATTTTCATACATCTCCATCCAACCAACCACACGACAGACCCCTTTCTTCTAACCGACTGTTTCTCACATTATACAATTGACCAAATATTTTATCAATAGTTTTTGTTAAAAAATGTATTGTAACAAAAAGAAAAGATTTCGCCATCTGTTACATAAGATGTGAAACCTTGGGATAAATCGTCTATAAATGTCTAATTCTCCCCCATACAATTGACCAAATGTTTTGTCGAAATTTTTTTAATGCATTGTAACAAATGAAAACATTTTCCTCCTGTTACATAACTTGTGAAATCTTGGATTAAATTGTTTATAAGTCTATTTCTGACTCTTTTAACATTTTATTTAACAAATAACTTACGATCTACATTAGCGAGCACTTCTACCCCACTTTCAGTTACTCGGAAAGTTTCACTAATTTCAATACCGTACGTATCTAGCCAAATTCCGGGAATCATATGGAAAACCATATTTGGTTGTAAAACAGTTTTATCTCCAGATCTTAGACTTGCAGTATGCTCTCCCCAATCAGGTGGATAATTAAGTCCAGTAGAGTAGCCTATTCTTGACTCTTTTTCAAATCCTCTTTTTTCGATTGATTTTCTCCAGGCTAATTCTACTTCTTCACATGTCGCACCAGGCTTGACAGCGGCAAGTGCTTCTTCGATTCCTTCGATTGCAACATCTGCTAACTCTTCCATTTCAGGCGTTGGTTTTCCGATTACTAGAGTTCGTGCTAGGGGAGAATGATAGCGTTTATGGCACCCGGCTAATTCTAAAATAACAGGATCCCCTTCCTTATATTTCTCATCTGTCCAAGTTAAATGACAGGCAGATGTTTTCTCACCAGATGGAAGTAGTGGAACAATCGACGTATAATCTCCACCAAATTCTTCTGTACCGGAAATCTGAGTATGGAAAATATCTGCAACAACATCACACTCTCTAACACCTGCATTTATTCTTTCAATTCCTTTATACATTGTTTCCGTCACGATTGTGGCAGCACGTTTTATTAGCTCTATTTCTTTGTCTGATTTAACGATACGAATCCAATTTACTAGATTAGTACCATCGACAAATTTTGCATTTGGAAGTTGCTTGGTTAATTGAATATAATTTTTTGCCGTAAAATAGTAAGCATCATATTCAGCAGCAATGGTCTTATTAGAGAGACCTTTTTCTTCTATTATAGTGGCGACAAAGTCCATTGGATGTTTTACTGTTGATTGTACATGGTCATCTGAATATGGAAGGATATTTTTACTGTCTAACCAAGTTGTAATTTCTGCTGCACTAGCGTCAATTCCCCGGCCTATCCAAATCGGTTCTTCCTCTTCGGCGATGACGATTAATAATTGGTGTACATAAAATGACCAAGCGTCAAATCCTGTTAAATAGTTCATGTTTGCGGGATCAGTTACTAACAAAACATCAATCCCTTGTTGTTCCATGCTTTCTTTTGTTTTGGTTAATCTTGATTTGTACTCCGCTTTCGTAAACGTTAACATAATATCCTACCTTTCTCGCTGTTTTCTTGAAAATTAATGTTTTTAACTATTGGTTTTTCCACAAAATCCATAAACTTCGAAATCAAAGTCTATATGTTATGTATCAACCTATAGGAGGGCAATTCATATATTACGAATCGACTCGACGTCTTGGGAAATGAATCGACATCTCGGAAATCGACTCGACGTCTTGGGAAATGAATCGACATCTCGGAAATCGACTCGACATCTTGGAGATCGAGTCATTCTTTCCATTGATGATTAAATAGTTACTGCACAATTTATTTCAACCGCAACCATTGAAGGCTCGACATGTTGCGAGAAGTTTCTAATTTTTGGGCAAGGAAAAAGAGCCCAATTCAGATGGTTTAATAAATGAGATTAGACTCCTTATGAATATGTGTTAAAAAGGAATAACAAGTCTTATTTATTTTTTATTTCTTTTAATTAATCTCCTAACTCTGCTTCGGCTTCTTCAATTTCTTTTTCGATTATTTCTAAAATCTCCTTAGCTGCATCACTTTCTGCTGCATACTTTTCTCTAACAGGTAAAGATAGTTCCTTAAATGCTTCTCTTTGTTCAGAAGTTAACTCGATGATTTCAATGTCTTCTTCCTTAGCGGCTTCAAGAGCTTTTTGTGACTCCTCATCTTGCATAGTGAAAGACCATTCGTTAACTTCATCAACAACTTCGCGGATGATTTCTTGATCCTCTTCAGGCAACCCTTCAAAAAAGTCTTGATTTGCTGCGGTTACTGTCGTGTAAATATGGTGTTTGGAATCCATCAAGAAATCTTGCACTTCTAGGAAGTTACTGCTAATAATATAGAATAATGGGTTTTCCTGTGCATCAATTCCATTTGTTTGAAGCATTGTATAAATTTCACCGGAATCAGTTGGAGTAGGGTTTGCACCCATGTATTCATATGATTCTATAATTAAGTTTGACGGCATCGTACGTAGTTTTACACCCTTCATTTCTTCCGGTGTAGTAATCTGTTTATTTCCTGTCCACCACATAAACCCTTCTAACCAGAATTTAAATGGCGTAAGACCTTGTTCTTCATATTGTTCGGCTAATGGACCATATAATGCTTCACTTTCGTTCAAGACTTTCTTGTTAACTTCTAAGCTATCAGAAAACAAAAATGGTATGGACATAATATTAGATTCTGGAATCACATCTCCCGAGAACCCTGGTGATGTAATTGCAAGTTCAATTGCGCCTGTTTGGAGGGATTGTAGCACGTCCATATTTGTTCCAAGCGTACCTGCCGTATATACATCAATTTTAATTCTGCCATCCGTTTTTTCTTCAATTAGTTCTTTAAATTTATTTGCGTAGAGATCTTGTACATCCCCTTGCCCTTCTTCATGAGCAAATTTTAATACTAACTCTTCCCCGCCCGAGGCAGCATCATTATCGCCACTATCTGCTTCAGCATCGGAACCTTCATCGTCATTTCCGCCACCACATGCTACTAAAGCAATCGATAAAATGAACATAAACAATAATAGATAAAACCCTTTTTTCTTAAACAAATAATTTCCTCCTTTTATTTTTATCACTTATAAGACCCCCACTTATTAAAGGAAAACGGAACACCTCCCTAAATCTAAATTGTTCATCATGTATTACCCACCTTTAGATGTCCCAAAAATGTCTTGATAAACCATAATTATTTCTGGATAAACAATTAATAGTGCGTTAATTGCGATAAATATAATAATATAAGGGACAATCCCTTTTACAACATCCAGATAAGGCTTTTTAAATATCGCACTAGCCGTAAATATATTAACTCCAAATGGAGGAGTTACTGTACCGAGAGTAGCTTGCATCGTAATTAAAATACCAACAGCAACTGGATGAACGTCAGCTGCCGAAGCAATCGGGAAGAAAATCGGTGTTAAAATTGCAATTGCTACTAATGAGTCCACGAACATACAAGAAACTAAGAAAAACAGTGACATAATTAACAAAATCTCAAGCTGAGACGGATCAGAACTAAGTACAGTTTCCGTAAGCGCTTGGGGTATTCTTAAATACGATATAATCCAAGAAAAAGCCCCTCCTGCAGCAAGCAAGATAAAAACAATACTTGTAACAACTCCAGTTGAAACAGCAATTCGGTAAATATCCCTTAGATTAACCGACCTATAAATGACAACTTCCAGTAAAGCCGCATATAAAACGGAAAATGCTGCTGCTTCCGTTGGACTAAACATTCCTGAATAAATTCCCCCTAAAATAAGGACAGGGAATCCAAAGGTCAGAATAGCTTTTCTGAATGATTTCCAGCGTTGTCCCCATGTTGCTTTTGGTTCTACAGGAATGTCTTTTTTAATTGCGATAAAATATTCCCAAATTGAGAAGCCAACAAATACCATTAGCCCGGGAATGATCCCTGCCACAAATAAATCACCGATTGAAGTACCTGTTAACATCCCATAATAAATCATTACGATACTTGGTGGGATTAAAATAGCAATCCCGGCTGAGTTTACAATATTTCCAATGATGTGCGAATCACTGTACCCATATTGTAATGCGCGTTCTCGTATTGGTTTTCCAATTGCAGCAATCGTAGCCTGAGCCGATCCCGATACGGAACCAAAGATTGTACTTGTCGCTGCTGCAACAATTCCAGTTCCACCGCGAACATGACCGATTAAGTCATCAACAAAATCAAGCAATCTTTTTGCTGTCCGACCTTCCACCATAATATCTGCTGCGAAAATGAACATTGGTATCGCTAACAATACATACGACTCTATACTGCTAGAAAGCTGTTGGCTAAACATAACAAGATCCAAGTCAGGAGCATATATCATCATCATTAGCAATGCCGGAACGATCAACACAATCATCATAGGAAAATTTAAAAATAACAAGATAAAAAGTAAAGCAATAATATACCACATAGTGTCTTATCCCTCCGTTCTTTGTTTTTTGTTATTCTTTTTCAGCTATTCTCTTTCCAAAATCGATAAAATAACGAACGCTTGCCAGAAAGAACCCGATTGGTATGACCATCATTGTTAAATACACGGGCCAGCGTAATATCGTAGTTACTTGACCGGTAGTATGCAAGTGCTGAACATATTGAATAGCTAAATACGTACAAAAAATGAGAACTAGAGCAGAAATTAAATTTACAAAAATACCTAGAATTCGTTGTGCTTTTTTAGGCAATAAATCATAAAATCCAGACATTTCGATATGCATTGCTTTTCGTGCAGCATATCCTAAGCCCATAAATGTCATAACAATAATTCCCCATTTTCCAATTTCCTCTGTAAAAGGCCAACTTTTATTAAAGAAATACCGGCTAATTGCATTACTTACTAACATCAAACTCATTAAAATAGTTGTGATACTTAATATTCCTGCTTCAACTTTTTCCAAAGCATCGTCAACAGCTCGTAAAGCTCGCATGTTGCCACCCCCTCTGCTAAAAAAATTCTTTTTGAACTTTTTCCCATATCATCTATCAAACAACTGGCCATAATTTTTTAAATTACTGCCTATTTGACTTATTCTTAAGGCATGCCAGAAAGTTGCTTGATTAGATGTAATAACCGGTTTTTGTAAATCTTCCTCCAATACTTCGATTAAAGGAACAGCTGAAATTCCTGTACAGGATAGAAACACTGCATCTGCATCAGCTGTATTTACTTCCATGGCCATTTGATAAATGGAATCTATACCAAGGTTTGAAATTTTATAATCATTCATAATTCCTAATCCTGTGATATTGGTTATAGTTAGACCACTTTCAGTGAAATATTGGTAAGCCAATTTGTTAACTTCCTCTGAATAAGGGGTGGCAATAGCAATTTTATTAATTTGTAGGGCTTTACAAGCTTCTACAACTGCAGTTGCGGTTGTTGTACAAGGAACTTTAGCAATATCCTCCATTTGTTTTATTAGTTCACGATCATAATTGGCACCGTTTACAAAACTTCCACTTGTGCAGCCAAATGCAATTGCATTTAATGGGGCTTGTGCAAGCAATTTCGTTGCATCTAATACATCCTTTTTTAAACCTTTTAAATCGTCTACAGTAAAATAATTTGGATCCTCGGATAACGCAACCTTTGTAGCGTGGGTCGTTACACCTTTTGGAGCCATATTAGCAAACTCTACTTCCATCGAGTAAGCTGAAGCTATATAAATTAATCCAATTTTTCCTCTCCAACCATAGGGGGCATATTCCAATTGTATTCTCTCCTATCTGCTTCTTCTATAGGTTGTTTTTACATCTATAACTAGTGTGGTGCTGGTGGGGAATAGGAACTTTTATTTCTTCTTATTATAGAAATCTATACGTGCTAAATCAACGTGAAATATGTATGAAATATAAAAATCATTATTAGACAATTTGTTTAATGTAGGTAATTAACCCGTATATATTCTACTTCTCTTAGAGGAATAATTTATGATTGTAGCTTAAATGTAGAATCGAAGACTGCCGCATGCATCTCATCTTGAATACAGCTCGTGTAGCTTTACTTCTTTTTGTTTTCTCATCCAAAAAAGGTCGAGGGAGCAAGTCCCTCGACCGATTCAATAACCATACGTGTCGCATTTAATTATTATTTTCCATGAAGCTCCTGATGCAGTTCTCGAACTTGTTCCGCAAGATCGGCAACTGGTCCATCAACTACCGCATCTCGAATTACATCTTCAATCGGCAGGTTCCGAACTGGCGACGGATCAACTCCCATTTCGCTCATCCAATCCGCAAGTTGCTCGGACGAACTTGCATACACAATCCGCCCTAAACCCACCCAACCATGAGCCGCTGCACACATTGGGCAATGTTCACCTGAAGTATAAACAGTCGCCTTGCTTCTTTCTTCCGGTGTCATATTCTCTGCTGCCCAGCGTGCGATAGCGAATTCCGGATGCTGTGTGTGATCCCCACTTGCCACATGGTTATGGTCTTCAAAAAGTACCTCTCCTTCTGCTGAGACGAGAACAGTACCAAATGGCTCGTCACCTTTTTCGAGAGCAATTTGTGCTAATTCGACACAACGGCGTAAATGCTTCCTATCTGTTTCAGTTATCATATTTTAGTCCTCCTTCGTTTTATGAATCCGTATTTTTATATGTCTCCATTCATTTTACAAGCTTTCCGATCCCTTGAGAACCACCTGTTTCGATTCTCCCTGCAACCTTAGAAAGTAAAATATTCCGGCAATAATCAGGATACCGCCAACGGCTTCCACTAGTGTAAGCATCTCATTTAAAAGGAAAATTGCTAAAATAGAAGCTCCTATTGGTTCTCCTAACGTAGCCATGGACACAGTTGTCGTATTGACATAATTTAATAGCATATTGAAAATGATGTGTGCCCCGGTTGGAAAAATGGCGAGCATGATGAAGACGGTCCAGTCATTTGTACTGTAACCAGTAAAAGCGATCCCGCCAATTAAATTAAAGATAGCAACCGTTACACCAGCCACAAAGAAAACTAGAAAGCTATATACCCAATGGTTAATTGATTTTACATTTCGTTGACCGATCATTAAATAGAGGACAACAGAAACAACTGCAAAGAAAGATAAGATATTTCCGAAGAAGGCGTCACCTCCGCCCCCTAAATTTCCGCCTCCAACAATGACCACACCGATAAAAGCAACTCCCATTGCAAACACGGTACGAATATCCACCTTTTCTTTAAAAAAGAGCAGTCCCAAAACTAAGGCAATCGCAGGTTGTAATGCTAGAATTAAAGTTGAACTCGCCACCGTCGTATGGTTTAATGATTCAAACCATAAGCCAAAATGACCAGCTAAAAAGATACCAGCAAATACAATCGCTATCCATTCTCTCGCGCGTATCCCAAGAAATGTTTTCCGATGTTTAATAACCATAGGAAGAATTATTAAACATGCCAAAAACATCCGGTACATCACCATAACCGTCGAGGGTGCATCCGATAATTTTACAAATATTGCTGATAAGGAGATGCAGATAATTGTAATGACTAATAGAATGTTAATCGTTCTCTGCTTCAATAGTTTCCCTCCCAAAATACGTTTTTATATTCTAAACACCAATAAAAATCAGGCAGTGTTTAGTTAACTCACCTGATTTTACTTAGCATGTTCCTCCTATATTCCAACTAAAGCTGTGCATATAGGCCATTATAACGTATCATGCGGCAAACGTCATGATTAACAATTCAGATAGATTAAAAAGGCTCTATAGTATCATTACAATTGGCCCAAGTTCATTTATATACTTCACATCGTGACCAGCACCATTTGGAATGCTTTTAATTGTATGTCCATATTGTTCAGCGTTTTCCATTATCAAATTTCTAAATTTCTCATTGAATAAGTTGTTTCCGAGTCCCATAAATTTACAACTTCAAATGAATCGTGCCGTTCTAAAGCTACCTTTTTCATTTCATTTATCATTTTTTCCAAGGTTTTCATTCTTAAATCATTGTCTAAATGGTGAACATCTATTTTCACTCTCTAGTATAGATCCTTGTTCCTTTTTTATTGACGGAGTAGACTTTTAAAGGTAAGTTAACAGCAAGTCAATTATAGTATTCCTAGTAGAAAATAATAATAAGTAAAGGAGATATTATGTCAAATTTAGACAACCAAGTTGTATTAATAACTGGAGCAAATCGTGGACAAGGAAAAAGTATCGCCAAACATTTAGCTTCGCTTGGCGCGAAAGTTGCAGTAGGTGCAAGGGTATTTAAAGATGCAGAAACTCTTTCATTAGAAATTGGACAAAAGCAAAGCCTTCCCATCCAATTAGATGTTACAAAAGAGGCTGAGTGGACAGCGGCGGTTCAAACTGTTGTTCAAACTTATAAAAAAATTGATACGCTTATTAACAATGCTGGTGTTTTCGTAAAAAAACCCTTATTAGACACAACGGTGGAAGACTTCCAACATTTAATCAATGTGAATCAGTTAGGTGTTTTTATGGGAATAAAGGCAGTCGCCCCCTATATGGAAAAACAGCAAAAGGGATCCATTATTAATAATGTATCTATCTCTTCTTTTTCTCCAATTAATCACGTTGCGGCTTATGCAGCTTCAAAGGCAGCAGTTTCCAACCTCTCAAAATCTGCCGCAATTGAATTAGGACCTAAAGGGATTAGAGTAAATGTTATTCATCCCGGAATTATCCAAACAAATATGTCAAGTGAAAGTAACTTGAATGTAGATGAAGATACCACTATACCGTTAAGAAGACTCGGACAGCCCTATGATATTGCACAAGTTGCTGCTTTTCTTGCCTCTGAAGAAAGTGCCTATTGTAATGGCGCTGAAATCGTGGTGGATGGGGGACTTACATTGGGGACCAACGTTTAATTTTGATTATTCATTGAATCATGTGGAAGTTTGTTTAAAAATTAATTGTTCGGTATTTATTGTGATTAACAGAAATAGGACCGGAACATAGCTAGTTTCTAATTGTTGAAAAAAGTGTACTATACAGTTTGAAGCATACGAAGAAGATGTCAATTTTTAACCTTTAGTTGACATCTTTTTTAGTTTGGAGTGTTCAACAGAAATTCTACCAAAGTTTGGAGCATTTTTTTAATGACATATTAATTATGTGGTTCGAAATTTAGTTTAATCCCACGCCAACTTTGCATAAATGTTTTCTTAATTAGGGCATCTCTAGGAGTTTAGTTTTTTCCTGTCTTATTAAACTATTAAATTAACACTCGGAAACTTATTCCAATTAAAAAAACAGGGGAGTATAGGCTAACTCCTCCTGTGTTTTTGTTTTTATTTATTATATACTGCCTGAATCGATTCATTAACAATTGTAACTATATCATCCATTTGCTTTTTATTAATAATGAATGGTGGAGCAAATGCTAATGTGTCTTGCCCATCATAGACAACGGAACGGCAGATTAAGCCTCTCTTTAATGCCTCTGCGACAACTTTGGGTCCAACCGGATCAACTGCGGATGACTTTCTTTCAAGGCTAATAGCTCCGAGCAACCCTATTCCTCTAACATCAATCACATTTTCATTTTGTTCTTGGATCCATTTGAAACCATTAACCATTGCTTCACCCATCGTCCGAACATTTTCGATTAGATTTTCATTTTTAATAATTTCTAAGTTCTTTAACGCTACAGCAGCTGCTGTCGGGTGCCCACTATACGTATAGCCGTGCCAGAAGTTTCCTTCCGTTTTTTCATATATTTCTTTATGAAGCTTTTCTGAAATAACCATTCCTCCGAGAGGGGCATAACCACTTGTTACTCCTTTTGCCATCGTAATAATATCAGGAATAATTCCGAAGTTCTCCATCCCAAAGTTTGTTCCGGTACGTCCAAATCCGCAAATTACTTCATCAGAAATCATTAGAATGTCATTTTCATCACAAATTTTACGGACTTCCTCAAAATAACCTTCTGGAGGTAAATTAACCCCTCCTGACCCTTGAACAGGCTCAGAGATAAAGGCGGCTATTGTATCTGCACCTTCTGTTTCTATCATTTCTTTCAATGCCTCTATTGTACTGTCAACATAATAAAAATCTGGCGCAATAGATGTTGTAAACGTGTGGAACTCTGGTATTCCAGTTGCACTTGTTGCTCCCATTGCAACTCCATGATACGACTTTTTTCTTGAAATAATTTTCTTCTTTTCGGGACGTCCGTTTATCTTCCAATAATGTCGTACTGTTTTAAAAGCCGTGTCATTTGCCTCGGATCCACCAGAAGTAAAGAAGGTTACATTTAAATCTCCTGGAGTCCATTTCGCTACTTCTGCAGCAAGTCGGATAACTGGCTCATGACTCCAGTTACTGAAGGCAGATGTGAAAGCTAATTTACCCATTTGTTCCTTTGCTACTTCACCAAGTTCTTCTCTGCCATGACCAATATTAACATTCCAAAGCGAGGATAAACTGTCAATTAATTTTCTGCCTTCCACATCTTTTAAATAAATTCCGTCTCCCTCTGTAAAGATAAAACTCGGGCCATCCTCTTGTAATTGTTTCATATTTGAAGTCGGATGGATAAAGTGTTTTTTATCCAGCTCCGCCAATTCCTGTTTTAACTTGTTATCTGTTGTTGTTGAAGCCATTGTTTATTTCCTCCTTATTAATTCATGTAACTTAACCAATCAGTACAATGAGTGAAGGAGTATCTAATTAATCAAATAGATTAATCTTAATTCTTTTATACTTGGTTATTGTACATGGTCGATTAGTAAACTTTAACTGTTATTAAAATAATTTATCCTAATTTAAAATTAACAATTTTTGGTTCTGTCATTTCTTGAATGGTATATTTTACGCCTTCACGACCGAGACCTGACCCCTTTACTCCCCCAAAAGGCATCGCATCTATCCGATAATCACTGCTATCATTAATCATGATACCGCCAACTTCTAGCCTTTTAATTGCGGTGAATGCAAGATTAATATCTTTTGTAAAAATTCCCGCTTGGAGTCCATAGTTTACATTATTTGCCTTCTCTATTGCTTCATTAAGATCATTAACTTGAAATAGTATAACTACAGGCCCAAAAATTTCTTCCTTAGCTATTTTGGCATCAGCGGGAACATTAGTTAAAACAGTAGGTGAATAAAAAGCGCCATCTCTTTTTCCACCGGCCAACAAGCTTGCTCCTTCTTCGATCGCTTCATTAACCCATCGTTCAACTCGGATAGCTTCTTTTTCTGTTATTAATGGCCCCATATCTGTTACCAAATCTTTTTTATCGCCGATTTTGTATTGGTTAGTCATTAGTACAAATTTTCTAACAAATTTATCAAAGTTTTCCTTTTCGATAAAAACTCTTTGAACCCCTAAACAATTTTGCCCGACTGCCCCGAACGCCCCCGCTACGCAACTGCTAACAGCTGCATCAATATCCGCATCTTTTAAAACAATGGCTGGAGAATTGGACCCTAACTCCATACTTAGTTTCTTTAAACCTGCTTTTCTTGCAATATTCTCTCCTGTTTCAAGTCCACCGGTAAATGAGACCATACGAATTGACGGATGAGTAATCAATACATCCCCTATCTCACTTCCGCTCCCGGTTACTACAGATAGAATCTTGCCAGGAAGGCCGGCTGCGTCAAAAGCTTCTGCTAATAACAGCGCGCTTAATGGTGTTAATGTTGCCGGCTTAACGATAATTGCATTCCCTGAAGCGATCGCAGGACCAACTTTATGCGCAACTAAATTTAACGGGTCATTAAAAGGTGTAATTGCCGCAATAATACCAATTGGAAACCGATAATAATAACCTGCACGATGTTCATGACCCGGCATTTGATCAAAGGCAATCGTTTCTCCGTTAATTCGTCTTGCTTCTTCAGCTGACACCCGTAATGTATGAATACATCTGGTAACTTCATTTTTAGCTTCCGTTATTGTTTTACTACCTTCACTTGCAATTGTTTCTGCAAACAGATTCCTTTTTTCATCAATATAATCTGCCGCTTTATTTATGATGGCAATACGTTCATGGACGGGCATATTTTCAGCTATTTTTGCGCCTTCTTCGGCCGCCGTAATTGCTTTTAACATATCCTCTTTGGATGCTTTTGGTACGGTCGTAATTACAGAGTTGTCTTGAGGGTCATAAACATTAATTGTTGCTTCTTTTTCCACCCACTTTCCACCTAAGAGCATCTTTTTTCCCTTTGCAATCGTCATCATATTTTCACGCACCTCTCTGAATAGAATTCCTTTTTAAGGGATGATGCAACTCTTCCCGATTTAAAAATTTATTTACAGCAGCCACAAAAATAGCAGTACCAATCGGCAAACATTTTTCATCAATATCAAAAATTGGTGTGTGAAGATCACGATCTAAACCATCATCCAATGAGCAACCTAAAAAGAACATGGAACCAGGAATTTGTTCTGTCATATATCCAAAATCCTCACCACCCATACCAAATGGTTCCCAATGAATGTGCATCTCCGGATAAATTTCTTTAATCGATTGTTCAATAATCATATTAACTTCCATATCGTTATTTAATGCTGGTTCACCTTTTTCCAAAACAAATTCATACGAACCACCAAATGTTTCCGCCATTTTAAATACATTTTCGACTTCTTCCGCTAACTTTTCTCTTGCTTCAGGAGAATAGGATCGTAATGTCCCTTCAATTTTTACATCGGATGGAATCACATTACTTACAGCTCCCGCTTCGATTTTCCCGATACTTGCAGCAACAATATCAAGTGGTGAAATTCTCCTTCCAACTGTTCCATAAAATGTTTGTAATATCGCCCCTAACATCCATAATGGATCTGTTGCTAAATGTGGGTATCCCCCATGTCCTCCAGTTCCTTTAATCGTCGCCTCGAAAACATCAACATTTGCCATACTAAATCCATTATTCATCTGTACAACTCCAACTGGGTGCCAAGGACATACATGGAGCGCAATGATAGCGTCTACATTATGAAGTACTCCGTCTTTAATCATATATGGTGCTCCAGATAATCCATGTAGATCTGTACTCTCCTCTGCGGGTTGAAAGATAAATTTAACTGTACCGGATAATTTCCCCTCTTTAAATTGTTCAGCGAGTAAATGAACTGCCCCCAAAAGCATAGAAGTATGGGCATCATGACCACATGCGTGCATAACGCCTTCATTTTTAGATACAAAATCGTGTGAATTTTCTTCTTGGATCGGTAGGGCATCCATATCTGCTCGTAAAGCGATCGTAGGTCCTTGACCTGTTGTCAGCGTTGCAACAATGCCATGACCTCCTACATTTGTTTCAATAAAAATATTCTCGATTTTTTTCAATTCATTTTCGACAAATTTTGCAGTTTGCTCTTCTTGAAAACTTAGTTCAGGATGTTCATGCAAATAGCGACGCCATAATTTTAATTGTTCAAATAAGGATTCAGCTCCTTGTACTATTTTCACATCACATCACTCACTTTTTTCTGTTAATATTTTATATGCAAAAAGCGCTATTTTTGTATCTTGTGCTCCAGTTCCTGTTAAATCTGCAATAGTAATTTCTTGTTTGGATTGTCTTTTATTCTCTTCATTTTCAAAGATGTGACCTAATTCGATAATTTTTGGTTTATCTAAATTTATTTTATGCTTCATCGTTGCTCCAATTTCGCCATGTTCCATACATTGTGAAAGTTTATCACAAGCTATCCGATCGGCTTTTTTCAATATTTCTGGATCCAGTTCTTGTTTATAGGTTGCATCCGCACCAACTGCGGTAATATGCATTCCGGGACGAATCCATTCACTAAGCACAATCGGCTCTTTGGAAGGTGTTGCTGTAATGAGTAGTTCAGCTGATTTCACAACGTCTTTTGGCGTTTCCATTACTTTCACTTCTACTTGGAGAGATGTTTCTATCTCGTGCTTAAATTCAGAAATCCGTTGCCATGTTCTTCCGTATACAAATACAGTTTTAAAATCTCGAACCAATTTTAACGCTTGTAGCTGTGCTCGAGCTTGAGTACCTGTACCTATTACCCCCACTTCTTTGATATTCTCATTCGCTAAGTATTTTGCAGCCAAAGCTCCTGCTGCTCCAGTTCGCAAATCTGTTAAATATCCATTGTCATAAAAAAAAGCTTCTGGTTTCCCGTTTAAGGCATTCATTAGCATCATTACCCCACCCGTGCTCGACATACCCATACTGTAATTCTGAAAAAAATGGGACGACACTTTTAACGCAAACATTTCATGCCCTGGAATAAATGCAGTTTTTATGACGAATTCTCCATTATTGTTGGGAACGTCAACACGTGAGGTAGGTGGCATTTGAAGATCTTTTGTAACAAGATCGTTAAATGCTGATTCAACTACTTTTATAACCGACTCATTCATTTGCACGCATTGTCTGATTTCATTTTCCGTAAAGATCAGCATACACATGCCCCCATTCACTTTATTTATAAGAGGATGTTCAAAAAGTCCGGTAAAAATGACACTGCATTAGGGAAACTTCGACTAAATACCGACACGTCCTGTGTCGAACGTCGAAGTCACCACATCCTGTGGAAGCTCGTTGGCTTGCTTCTCCGCTCCTTGAAAAAGGAAAGCACTTTTTCTGCGTGCAAGAACGTCTGCTCATGTATCTAAATGCGGCAGGGGATCTTCCGTTAAAACCGCCCACGTCCTGTGGGC
>NZ_JBPPZG010000030.1:0-28060 GCF_051918545.1 Pseudogracilibacillus amylolyticus (SeqCode)
ATACAAAATTAAAGTCTGGTCGAATCTTCTGAATCACTTCTGATAGAGCCATTAATTCACTAGTAGAAAGATCATTCGTCAAGGGAGGGTCGATTAAATATGGTTTTTGCCAAACGAGATCGGCCCATAAGCTAGAACTGATTTTCTGTTTGACGAGTTGTTTCAAATCTTCAAGTGACTCTTGCCAATTTTCCTGTGGGTTGAGTCGCCGATCCACATGGATGGAGCATTGGTCTGGAATAATATTCACTTGTTCTCCACCAGAAATTAGCGTAACACTTAAGGAACTTTTTCCACATAATGGATGAACAATACGTTCAACCGCTTGCTTTGCATCTTCCTTCAAAACCATAACGACCTCGGCCATCTTTTCAATGGCATTTTCCCCATTCCAAGGGGTAGATGAATGAGCATTTTTCCCAACAGTCTCTAAAACAAAACGTATACTTCCTTTATGAAACGCACCAAATTCCAGTTGAGTTGGTTCACCAACAATAGCCAAATCTGCCGAAACAGATTGCTCAACTAGATGATCCACACCCCGATGTTTATGTTCCTCATCGACGACTGCAGCAAGTAAAATATTAACCGGCAATTTTCCACCTTGTTCCGCTAATGCTTTTCTCAAGCCCATGATCATTGCTGTCAGTTGCCCCTTCGCATCACAAGCACCGCGTCCAAACCATTTCTTTCCTTCCCTAGTTAACTGAAATGGCTCAACCGTCATTCCTTTTACATCGACTGTATCGAGGTGTGTTTCCAATAAAATGGTTGGATAATTATCCCCACGGACGTAAGATGCATAACAATTAAACCTTTCTGGTAAAACTTCTTCTTTCCAGCATGAAAAATCGGGTAAATACTCTTCAAAATAACGAAGCAACTTTTCACCGACAGCTTTTTCTCCATAAAGCGCTCTATCTAAAGGTTTTTCCCCTGGATTAATGCTCGGTATCGCAACAAGTTGCTCCAATAACTGAAATGCTTCTTCTTTCCAGTTCATTTCCCATCATCCTAACGTAATTAAAATATCGATGGCACAAATCCTTTGTCTAATTGGTTAATAGCCTGTTGAATGTGGGTTTGACCGTTCTTAAGTAAAAATAATCGATGTCCTGAAAACATGGCATCCACATGTAAATCTTGTAATTTTCCGATATCTTCTCGGTAACTAGCCAAATCGGAGCCTGGAGTATTTAATAAACCAATATCTCCATTGATAAAGACATAATCACTCGCAAATAACACGTTTCCATCTACTGCTTTCATATAAAAGCAATACATTCCCGGGCTATGACCACGGACATGAATGGGCTGAAGCTCAAGATCCCCACAAGTAATGAGCTCATCTTTCTTCAGTAAATGATCTGGTTCAAAATAAGAAAAAACATAGCCTTCCGGATAGCCACCGCCATTAATCGCAAGGCGGAGTGCTTCTTCGACTTCCGCCTTGCTGCCATTCATCCACTTATATTCTTCCTCTGAAAGCCAAACTTCTTTTCCTTCTTTTTGGAAAAATTCACTTCCTCCGCTGTGATCGGCATGCGAATGTGTGCACAATACACGGGACACTTTTTCCCAAGGGACATATTTTTCAACATTCGCTTTAATTTTCTCCGGTTCAATCCCTACTCCAGCATCAATTAAAACTGCATCACTTCCGCCATCTACCAAATATACATGACAGTCGTAATTGTTTGTTAAACCAATTTCACCACTACCGACTAAATAGACATTTTCGGTTAATTTCATCTTCACCAACTCCTAAAACGGATTAAAGATTTTCCCATAAGATCTCTCGTTTTTCGCTAGCTGACTTAATTAATGCTTCACAAATCTTAATTCCTAAAACAGCATCTTCCATTGGAACTGCTTGTTTGATTTCTGGATTACGAATAAGTTCCACAAAATGTTCGACTTCATTTCGCAGTGCTCCGTAAACATTTCCATGAATCACTGGAGAGAGTTGAATATCAGGCCGACTAAGCTCCCCTTTTTCCATTACGGAGAGCGTATCTCCTGGGAAACGGTATTTCAAATGACCGCCCTCATACATTGCTTCCATCTCAACGTCCAAATATTGACCATATTCATTCGGTAAACACCACTGGGTTTCGAGCGAACAAACCATGCCATTTTCCATTTCGATCAGACCAAAAAAGACGCCTGGCATATTAATTTCCTGATCAATTTTCTTCTCCATTGCATAAATTCGTTTCGGCTTAGATGTCACATTCCATATTAATTGGTCAATATCATGAGAGAGAGCCATAAACACTGGATGCGTCCGGGCATGCAGAGAAAATCGTTCAATGGGAACATTTCGTTTTACACGTAATGAATGAATGCTACCTTCGACTTCAGCTAATTTTTTATTCACCGCCGCATAGCCTGGATCAAACCGGAGCATATGACCGGGAAGAATAATGACATCACTTTCCTCTGACAGATTCAATAAATTCTCGGCTGTCTTACTGTCTGTTGAGACCGGCTTTTCAATTAAGACATGTTTTCCATATTGAACTGCTTCGCGTGTAATCGGTTCATGACTTTTCTCATCTGTTGCAATCACAACCGCATCAAGTTCTTTTTCCTGTAAAAGTTCGGTTATATTTGTATATGTTTTTTCAGCAGGTATTCCATATTCCTTCGCCACTCTCATTAATCGGTCTTCACTGCGATTACATATCCCAAACAATTCCACTCCGTTCATTGATTGAATAGTTCGGATATGTTCCACTCCAAAAGCCCCTGTACCAATAACAGCAATATTTAACACAAAAATCACTCCAACGAATTATTCTTCTATTTCTTTTGTACCCATTTTTTCAAAGAATTTCTGTACTTTTTCTTCATGCTTGTTTGTAGATTTAATCGCCAAACTTAATACAATACCTGTAATCAATGTCATTAGTGTACTTGTTGCTGTTGTTGCCGCTAACCCGTGTATTCCACCTACACCGAGCACGGAAACAAGAAGTCCGCTAACTGTACCAACAACAATCGAAGCAACCGCTGCTGTCGCTTTCATTTTTCTCCAAAAGATCGCTAAACAAACGATTACGAAAATCGGCATATCAGTGACTGCGATAACATTTAAAATTGCATCTACTGCACCACCAAGGAAAGGAACAATCATTGCCCATAAAGTACCGATAATTGCCAAAATAATCGTTACAATTCTAGACACTTTTAAATAATGTGCTTCATTTTCCTTAGGCTTCCATTTCCGGTAAAAGTCTTCCGTAAATAACGAAGATGACGCACATAAAGCTGAATCCGCTGTCGAGATACCGGCAGAAAGTAATGCGGCAAAAAATATTCCTAACATTCCAACAGGAAGTAACTCAATATACACTTGCGGTCCAACCATATCAGGATCAAGGCTTGCTACTAATTCCTCTGAAAGAATCGAATGTGCAGCTAACCCTGGTAAAATCTCTAAAATAGCAATCGGAATTGTAATAATTGCTGTTAACAAAAGTCCCCATCTAGCGACATTAACAGATTTTGCAGCAAGACCTCTTTGCATGACGAACTGACTCGTAATGAAATAAGGAAAACCTAACAATGTGATTGCAATAATCCATGGCCAACCGTTCGCACTTTCAGCAGAAGGAACCCATTCGGTTAAATTTTCAGGGACAGAATTGACTACTCCACTCCAACCGCCGAGTTGTGAAAAGATGTAGGCTCCACCAATAAATAGTCCGGCAAACATAAATAAAAACTGAATCGAGTCGGTAATAACAACGGAACGAAGTCCACCCAAATACGTATATATAACGACAATAACTGCAATAAATATAATCATCCAATTTATACTAATTCCAAATGCAAGTCCGATAATAACAGCAGCCGCATAAATCGTTACTCCATATCTATTTAACGTATCAGCTACAATCCAAATGACACTGATTAATCCACGAACTCGTCCATCATAACGGTCTTCAAAAATTTCAGACATTGTATTGTAACGCAGTTTTCTGTATATCGGTATGAAAACGACAGCAGCTAATACACAAGCCATCGCATTTAACGCAATCCAGCTGACAGAAACTCCCGCATTATATACAAGCCCAGGCTTACCGACTAAACTCCATGTAGAAAAGTTTGTCGCACCAAATGTTGCAGCTAACATAAACGGTCCAAACTGTCTTCCGGCCACAGCAAAATCTTCAAAACTGTCGATCCCTCTCGATACCCACCAACCGATGAATAACGTCAATAATACATAGAAAATAATAATGATAATATCCAAAGTTGCAATTGTATGACCCATTTAGTTTTGATCCCCTTTCAATGCCTCTTTTTCCTCGTCCGATACCATAAACGCAAGTAGCTCATTACGTGCCACTGCAATAATTCCCCCAACAATCCATAATAAGTATCCGCCTATTACAAATGGAGACACAACACTGGAATCAAGAACGGAGCGAAGCACTAAACCAACGACAAATACAAGGATGCTCACCACCATTAAGCCCATTCCAAAGCGTCCTTTTAATACCGGTGCTCTTTTTTGTTTTTCAAATAATATTTTTCCTTTTAGTTCTAAATATGGTCCAACACTAAGTAAAATGGCGAAAATTACAATTGAACCTAAAATTAAAATGCTTCCAAAATCCATTAAATAGCCCTCCTAATTCTCTTGAACGATTCTTTTATACTCTTTCAATCGTGCTAAAATTTGCTTTCTATCTCTTTTTTCAATCCATTCTTGAGCAACTAAACTACTACCTACCCCGACTCCTTTAACGCCAGCATCAAAAAACTCTCGCATATTTTCAGGACCGACACCTCCAACTGCTAACAAAGAAACTGTATTTAAAGATGCCAAAACATCCTTAATATAGGATGCTCCTACTTGTCGAACAGGAAAAATTTTGATGACTTCAGCTCCTAACTCACTGGCATATTGAATTTCGGTTGGAGAAAAAGCTCCTGGAATATAGGGAATGCTCATCTCTGCTGCCGTATCTGCTACTTGTTTTGAAACATTAGGGCTTAAGAAAAATGCTGCACCAGCGTTTTTTGCATCAATTGCTATTTCTTTCGTTAAAACAGTACCAGCACCAATTACCATGTCATCGCCAAATTCTTTAACTAGATTTTCTAAAACATGTAAGCTATTAGGCTGATTTAATGAAACCTCCAATATCTTGAGGTCAGCTTCTCGAAAACAGTCGACCAAAAAACGAGCGTCTTCCAGTTCCATACCCCTTAATATTGGTATAATTTTGTATTTATTAACTAGTGATAACAAAAAACCATCCCTTTCCTTGTTTTTATCGAACTGTCCCAAAATCATTGGCTAAAAAACGTTCCAACTCTTTATTAGTAGGCAGTCCATTTGTATCTCCTTCCGAACTGACAACAAACGCAGCACAGGCATGTCCCATTTTCACAGCTGTTTCATGACTCTTCTTTTGTAAGAACCCATGTAAAAAGCCTGCCGCAAACGCATCTCCGGCACCAATTTCATCGACAACTCGCTTTACTTTAAATGCCGGGACAAATGTTGATTCTCCCTTTTCAACTACCCAAGCTCCATTTGCTCCATCTTTCATTACAGTAAGTGGAACTTGCCAATCGTTTAAACAGGATTCAATATCTTTTATTTCTTTAAAACCACTTAGAAGTTTCATTTCACTTTTTCCAGGAAGGAAGATATCACATTGTTTGGCAATCGGAATTAATGTTTCCCTAGCCTTTTTAACATCCCATAATTTCAACCGGATATTCGGATCAAAGCTGATTAATGTGCCATGTTGCTTTGCTAATCGAATCACTTCCATCACTAATTCTTTACAAGAGTCACTTAGCGCTGGGGTAATTCCTGTAATATGAATCACTCTTGCTTGTTTTATCCATTCTTCCCGGACATCATTTTTGTCCATGGCTGAAGCAGCCGATTGCTCCCGGTAGTATATAACTTCCGAGTCTAGCAGCTCTTTTTTTTGTTTAAACATTAAACCCGTAGAATGGTTTGGATCAATAATTACACCACTCGTATCTACAAGGTGTGCGTTCAATTCATATAAAATCTTTTGTCCAAATGGATCGTCCCCTAATCTGCTAAACCACTTAACCTTATTGCCGAGCCGAGCCAAAGCAATCGATACATTTGATTCGGCACCGGCAATCGATGCGAATGTTTCATCATGTTGTACAATGGAACGGTTATTTACCGTATTAAATGAAACCATTGTTTCCCCTAAAGTAAATACATCCATTTCGAAACTCCTATCCCTCTAACTCTACGATTGTTTCTATCTCAACTGGTGTATTAAAAGGCAATTCGTTAGCAGAAAGTGCAGAACGTGCATGTTTTCCTTTTTCACCAAAAACTTCTTCTAAAAATTCCGAAGCACCATTGATCACATAAGGCTGTTCGACAAAACCATCAGCCGAATTAACAAAGCCTAATAACTTTACAAAATCCTTTATTTTATCTAAATCGCCAATTTCACTTTTGATTACAGCTAATGTGTTAATCATCGCTTGCTTAGATGCTTCATACCCTTGCTCAATTGTTAAGTCAGAACCGACTTTTCCTTCATAGATTAGCTTTCCATCTTTCCGGCAGTCTTGTCCCGAAACATATAATAAGTTATTGGCAAATCTTTTTGCCGGTACATAAACTGCAGCAGGCTTAGGTGCCTCTGGAAGTTCAATACCTAATTCTTCTAATCTCTGTTCTATTTTAGACATATAATCCTCTCCTAGTATTTTAATAGTTAAAACAACGTTTCAATAATTATTTAAAAAAATTTAGAGACTTCCCAAGCGACGTGAAATTAATTGAGCCGTCTTTTTTACTTCGGCAGCTAATTCAAATAAATTTTCTTCATCTACACGCGAAGAAGGACCCGCAATACTTATTCCACCTAGGACTTGCCCATCATGAGTAAATATTGGTGCCGCAGCACAATTTACACCTGATTCATGTTCTTCTCTATCTAACGCAAACCCTTGAGCTCGAATAATTTTTATTTCTTTTTTTAGATCACTATCATCGATAATGGTACTAGTAGTAAACTTAGTATAATCAATATTTTTAATAATATTCGCCTGTTTTTCTTTGGAAAGAAAAGCTAGTATCGCCTTACCAACTCCCGTACAATAAACAGGAGCACGCTTTCCAACTCTCGAATACATACGGATAGAGCGTTCACACTCCACTTTATCGATATACACAACTTCACCATTATCAATGATCCCTAAGTGAACGGTTTCATTCACGCGATCCTTTAAATCAACCAAAAAAGGTCGAATATCTTTCGTCCAGTCCACTTGATTAACAATCCGTGAAGCGAGTTCAAACAATTTAATTCCCGATTGATATTTTTTAGTTGTTTCTTGTTGTTCCAGGTACTGTTCTTCCTCTAATGTTGCTAGAAATCGATAAACGGTACTTTTATTTAGCTCTAATCGATTAGCAAGCTCTGTTACTCCAATCCCATCCTCACTTTTCGCGATCTCTTCCAAAATACGAAGCACCCTTACTGTAGATGAATTACGTAAAGATTTACTCATTTTACTCCCCTTTTTTTAATTATTAAAACATTGTTTTGTTATTGTATAATTAGTATATTTTAAATATAGAAATATTGTCAAGTAATTAAAATTCAAAAAACTGCTAGTAAAAATGTACCAACCTGGAAACGATATGTTTTCTGATCGTAAACCATCAGAAGAATTAAAGGGTTTTCAAAGACAGGACATGCGATAATACCGGTAATATCTTCCTCCCTCGAGCTCCAGCCATGGCGGGGTACAACTGATTGTAAACAGCCGATTTATAGGATATACTTTAGAAAATTACTATTGTTACGAGAGAAGGGGTTCATGTGGGAAAACGAGATGCAATCATCCAATCATCTATTAACCTTTTTAAGAAAAATGGGATTGAGCAGACAAAAATCTCTGATATTGTAAAGGATGCAAACATTGCACAAGGAACCTTTTACCTTTACTTTCCATCTAAACTAGCATTAATGCCTGCGATCGCTGAGGAAATGGTAAAAATTTTAATGCAACGAATTAAAAGTGAAGTACATCATGACCAACCAATTCAAATAAAACTTGAAAAAATTGTCGACAGTATTTTTGCTATCAACAAAGAGTATAGCGAAGTGCTTGCAATCATTTATTCAGGGCTCGCTTCCACCGAACATTTAAAAGAATGGGAAACAGTTTATGCTCCTTTTTATCAGTGGATTAGCAACTTATTAGAAGAGGCAAAAGAAAATAATACGATTCGAGAATCAATCAAACCAAATCGAACTGCAAAACTTATCATCGGCTTAGTCGAATCTGCAGCCGAGCAAGTATTTTTGTATGACTATAGTAATGAACACGAAATCGAAATACAACGAGATGAAGTCATTCAGTTTTTATTTAATGCTCTAGGAATTTCAAGAGAAAATAGTTAACATTTCGTTAACTTTACTTTATAATGAATGACAGTCATTCATATTTTGTCAGGAGGAAATTTTAATGGGAAAGGCATGGGGTTATGTCGCCCTAACATCTTTTTTTGAATTAGTATGGATCTTTGGATTTAACGTCGTAAATGCCTGGTGGCAATGGATTTTCATTATTGCATTTATTTTAATAGATTTTCACTTTCTAGCAAAAGCGTGTGAACTATTACCAACAGGAACTGTTTATGCCGTGTTCGCTGGAGTGGGAACACTCGGTACGACATTAATGGATATATTTTTATTCAACGAAACTATTAATTTCGGAAAAATAATTTTTATCATTATTTTAATCGTTGGTGTTGCGGGATTAAAAATAGCGGATGATGTAGACGAGAAAAAAGCAATGAAAGGTTTGAAGTAAATGGGTTGGATACTTGTATTTCTGGCATCTATAAGCGAGTTTGTCGGCGTTGTCGGCCTAAAAAAATACAGTGAAAATAAATCAATAATCAATACAGTATTATATCTTGGCGGATTCGCTATGTCCTTCGCATTTTTATACTATTCTTTTAAGTTTTTACAAGTGAGCACAGCATATGCCGTTTGGGTAGGAATTGGAACAGCCGGAGCCGTAATCATCAATATGATATTTTTCGGCGAATCAAAAAGCCGCGGCCGAATTACTAGCCTTGTACTAATTATCATTGGGGTTGTTGGATTACGAGCATTGTCATAGAATCTGCGCAATCGTTATATTGTTGTAAAAAACATTGCATCCCTAAAAGTAATTCACGAAGATAGCTTAAAAGGTGCTGGGACATAACTAGCCAAAAATAGTTAAATAAAAAGGTTCCAAGCAATAAAAAATTTGCTTGGAACCTTTTTTGTGGTTTTTTCCATCTTCCGCCACTATTTTACCATTCATGGCGGCGTTTTTTCTTAAGTTCTTTTCTACTTCTATAAAACTTTCTCAAGTGCTTCTTGAATACGTTCTCGAGTAAACGGTTTAACAATAAAGTCATTTGCTCCTGCCTGGATGGCATCGAGTACCATACCCTGTTGTCCCATTGCGGAACACATAATAATTTTTACGTCCGAATTTATTTTTTTAATTTCCTTAACTGCATCAACACCATTCATCTCAGGCATCGTGATATCCATTGTAATTAATTCCGGTGTTAGTTCCTTAAACTTTTCGATTGCATCTTTTCCATTTTCCGCCTCTCCAACGACTATATGACCAAGCTTTGTTAAGATATCTTTCAGTTGCATACGCATAAAAGCAGCATCATCTGTTACTAAAACGGATGCCATTTGTAATCCTCCCATCCTATTAATCAATCAATAAATATGTATTCATTTTTCCAACATTAACAAAATCAACTGTTATCTCCAACGCTTTTTTATAGCCGGATAATTTTGTATTTCCTTGCATGATGGTCGGTGCGGTAATATTAATGTCAGTTCCGCTATCTGCAATAGTTGTAGAAATCCCACCCGCAATCATATTTCCAAGCTCACCACTAAAGGACAAAAGCATATCACCTTCTAATGGCATCCCGAACATTCTCTCCCCAATCGAGCCAAAAGTAGTCTGGTCCCCTGAGAACACTAATTTCCCTTTAATGTCCCCAGTAATGCCGATTAGAACTCCGAAGAATAAGCGGAAATCTTGATTAATCACTCGCGGCCTCTCAAATTCATAGTCAATTGGGATCACTGTCTTAATGGATGTTAACGCTCCATTTAACAGTTTCGTAACCGCACTATTTCTTTCGTTAGTTGTCATTTTTCCACTCCTTTCCTATTATCTCTTACATTTTTATAAGAGAAACTTTTTAGTAATAGAAACTATTGGATCGATCTATCCTTATATATATAATTAGCGTGAAACATAGCCAAAATTTTCAATAAATAAGTTATTTTATCATTTGGCAGCCAGGCGATCATAGCGTAATTTATCATTCAATATACCCCTTAGACCCTTGAGCTTTGCGCCCCTTCTTTTCAGATAGTTTGCCTTTTCAACAGTTCTTTTGTACCATACGTTATATCTTATCGAATAATGTAGTAAAAAGCAATCACTTATTTTTCAGTTGTACATTTTTTTCCATTACGCCTTTCTCATTAAAGGGCGTTTCATATGATAGTGAAAAAAGAAGAGGAATGTACAAGCTTCAAAATCCTTATAATTTTAATGTTTCAGAAAATAATTATGACCCTGCGCTTTATCCGATCGAACCTTGAGCTGTTTCAAATAGAATTGATGTTTTCAACAACCTCACCATCTGTATCAAGGAGGGGAGATTGTATCGGTGGCCAGTCATCATAAGAAGATAACTAGTGATTTTACATATACCGCTGCTGCAATTCGAGCGCACGTGAGTTAGCAATTTTTTAGGCACTTCGCATGTTGAGGAGCGACTCTGCATCTTTTCTAGACACTAAGCATGTTGAGGGAGTGACTCTGCATCTTTTCTAGACACTAAGCATGTTGGGGGAGCGACTCTGCATCTTTTCTAGACACTAAGCATGTTAGGGGAGCGACTCTGCATCTTTTCTAGACACTAAGCATGTTAGGGGAGCGACTCTGCATCTTTTCTAGACACTAAGCATGTTGGGGGAGCGACTCTGCATCTTTTCTAGACACTAAGCATGTTAGGGGAGCGACTCTGCATCTTTTCTAGACACTAAGCATGTTAGGGGAGCGACTCTGCATCTTTTCTAGACACTAAGCATATGGGGGGAGCTACTTACTTCTTATAAGAAGTGCAACCCCAAAAATGACTTTATACCTTTGCACAAACGATACCTCGGTCAAAAATGTCAGCACAATTATCGTCAAGTAAAATACACATCCAAGTAATAGGAACCCTTCTTTCCAAAAACGTTTACGAACAACAAGTTCCCGCACCTTTTTCATTACCAATTCTCCCCTTCCCTTTATAAAGTGAAATAACGATCCAAAAAATCAACTAAATAGATGAAATTTTTTAAAAAAATTCTCCACCAAATGATTTACTTTTCGCCTACTTTTTTCTCTTTCGTTTAGTAAAGGAGGAGATTCAAAATGAAAAATTCCATTCATTACAAGGCTTCGGAGGTTGTTTCGATACTCGATACGTTAACGATGACACCGGAAAATTTAGATGTCATTAAAGCACGTGACGTATGGGAAATTTCTAAACAAGGGGAAGGAAATGTCGTGGCAGTTCTAGACACTGGAGTTGATACAGATCACCAAAGTTTAGCCCGCAATATTATTGGCGGATATAATTTTTCGGATGACGATAAAGGTGATCCATCAATCTACGAAGACTATGCAGGCCATGGCACACATGTCGCGGGAATAATCGCAGCATACCAAGACAAGGGAAGGGGAATTTTTGGAGTCGCTCCAAAGTGCAAATTACTCATTTTAAAGGTGATGAACAAAAATGGAGTTGGATCCTATAAATCTATCACGGAGGCAATTAACTTTGCGATGGACTGGACGGGGCCAAATGGAGAAAAAGTGAATGTTATAAATATGTCGCTCGGCGGACCCGCACCAAATGAAGAAATGCATTCCACCATTAAAGAAGCAAGAAGAAAAGGAATCACCGTCGTTGCAGCAGCCGGGAACGAGGGAGATGGAAACCCTAACTCCTTTGAGCGCTCCTACCCCGGCTACTACAAAGAAGTTATTCAAGTCGGCTCTGTTAATAAAGAATTAAAACCTTCTTTCTTTTCCAACAACAATGTAAATATCGACTTTGTTGCCCCAGGAGAAAATGTGTATTCCACTCATTTAGATAATAAATATGTAAAACTAACCGGAACTTCTATGGCTGCCCCTTATGTCGCCGGCTCTGTTACACTCATCTTAAACATGATTGAGCAAGAAAAACCATCCATGATCCCATATTTTGTTTACCATTACCTACTCACCCATGCAAAAAAACTAAACTATTCCATTCATTCAGTAGGAAATGGCTTAGTACAGCTTACTTCAGCAAACAAACTGATGCTCATGACTTCTTATTCACCTAAAAAATTTGCATACTTTTTTAAGTAAAAGGTTGATAATTTTGTCCTCTCTCTCACTCTAGTATATAAAGGTTCTCATAAAGGAACTCTAGAAAAGCGCGCTTTCTAGATAAAAACATCTATCAATATAAAACTTTAATCTTTTTGTTAAAGTAATGTTTAATAGTAACAGATAAGGGTAAGAAAATAATGGGCAGAAAAGTCTAAATATTTTAAATAAAACACTATTTATAGTAATAATTCGACTCGGGTGAATACGGAAAAAGGTGAAAAATACTATCCTCTGAGGTCGAGTTATTTTTTGTCGGCAAAAAACTGCCTTTATGAGAATCTAAGTTTTATTTCGATAAGTGAGGGGTGAAATTATTGGTTAATAAAGAAAAATTGCAGAGATTTTACAAAGAAAATGATTCTCTGTTGCAAAATGAAGTGATTAAAAGTTTTCTGAAACAAGAAAAAAATGAACAGTTGTTAGCGCAAGTTCTCATGGATCCCTCTCAAAAAAATGTAATTCAATTAGATAAAGAATTCAAAGCGTATTATTTAAAAATAAAAGTCATAAAATATATTAGTAGTTTAATCCATTTTTATACAATTGATTTCGATAAGAAAAACAATCAAAGAAATCGTCGATATATGCTAATGCTAGACGCACCCAAACAAGTAAATGATGATGATAACACAACAAGCCTCATTGATGTCCAACCTTCTAAGCATACTACTGAAAGTGATTACTTTGAAAGTATGCAAACATTTCAAGAACTTATTGATAGCGCTAAGCTGTATAACGCCTACCAAAAGTTGACAAGTAAACAGAAAAAAATTTTAGATCTCATCTATATTCATGGATATAATACGCAGGAAGTTGCACGTTTATATAAAGAAACTCCGCAAAACATCTCCAATATCCACAAACGGGCTTTAAAAAAGATTAAGGAATCTTTTGAAAAAGAAAGGGGGTGAACGTTGTGGATCAGATTTACAGCACTAGAAACTTGGAGAATATCTACGATGATAAAAATTGGGAAGACATTTTGGACGACTTTCAAGTGAAAATAAATTATAACTTACAAAAGGTTCCCGCAAATGATCGGGATGACTTAGAGCAAGAGATTAAACTAAAAATAATTGAAAAAGTTAATAATCTCTTAGAAAAAAATAACACACCCGGTTTTTGGGAGTTCATATCTGAAATGTAACCTGTTAAAACCATCCAACCTAAATGGTGACCATTCACCATTTAGGTTTTCTATAACATCATATAATCATTTGCTTACCCTAAGTTTTCCTCATTATTTATCTTTTCATGATCACTTCTTCACTGCAATTCATAATGACCATCAAAAATTGCATTTGCCTCTTCTTTCGATACACGTTTATATGTATAAGCAGGTGTCTGTAACGTCCCATTATTATCTGATAGTTTTAAAATAAATGGAGCTTCCCCAGCAATTGTAATTTCAACTTCAGTTGCGTTCATATGCTTAATGGCATTTATCTCGTGATGAGTAATAAAATCAGAATACGGCATCGCACAGTGCATGTAGGAAGAAGTTATATGACAGGAAATGTTATTTTCATCGTTTAACCAATAACCTGCAAACTCGCCAATCGCTTGGTCAGATACTTTCTGCTCTTCCTCTTGTTTTTGCTCCTCCTCTTCAGCTGCCAAAATTGCTGACTCTTTTGCTTCCTGAACTTCCTCTAACAAATTTTCAATATCAACTTTTAGCTGTTTTAAAAAAGCATGTTCCATATCTTCTGCTAAAATTTTTTCAAGCTGATCAATCGCTTCATCAAATTCCTCACTATCGTACTTTTTCTTCGCTTCCTCATACGAAGCCGAATATGCTTCGGATTTTTCCTGAAGCATCGCAATCTCTTCCTGATATTCTTTTGCCACATTAACCAGCTGTGACGAGCCGCCTTCTAAACTGATTACCATTTCCGCCGCATCTGCAGCACTAGTTAGATCACCATTTTCCATTTGCATGGTCGCTTCTTGGATATATTCTGTTTGCCTTAACAGCGCTCCTGCTTCTTTATTACCTGCTTTTTCTTCCAATGCCCGTGTAAAAGAAGCCGCCGCTTTTTCATAATCCTGTTCATCCAATGCTACCAAGCCTTCTTCCATAGCCTGCTCATAGGTAGTATTTGAGCACCCAAGTAACAAAAGCCCAATACTACTGATTAATAACACTAACTTTCTCATTACTAATCCTCCGGAAACTATATTTTCATTAAATTCATCTTGCCTAATATATGTTCCCGAGTAGAACTTTATGACAAGACCTATCCTATTTCATTTCTCTAGGTGAGGAAATTAGTACTTGTTTAAATAATCACCGACAGCAGCATAATCGATTCATAACTAGGTAATTATTCACTAACTTACATCTTCTTGGGGTCAACTTGAGCAACTTGCACTTCCACTTGAGCAGCTTCATTAGTTTTACCATAAAAAAAGCCGCCACAACTTTGTGACAGCAAAAATTAATTTTCATCATATCCAACGCATAAAAATTTCACATCTTTATCGGTATAATTATACCAATAATGCTCTTTACTTGAATCAAACATAATGGAATCAGATGGGTTCAACACATATGTGTCCTCGCCAATCTGAACGGTTAATTGCCCCTCCAACACGTACAAAAATTCTTGCCCAGGATGCTGAAACAGATTGCCCTCATTTTGATTAGGTTTTAATACGACGAGGAGGGGGGAGAAGGCTGGATTTTCCATCGATTTAGCTAAACTTTTATAATAAATATTATGTTTTTCCATTTGTTCTGTTTCCAATGCGCCGCTGCGAATGATTCGTTCCTCTTCGTCCGCTTCATCAAAAAAGTATCCAGGGTTTACACCTAAAGCGAGCGATATTTTTTTTAATGATTCTAGCGTTGCTGAAGATTTTCCACGTTCCAATTGACTTAAAAAACTAATCGAAAAACCAGTTTTACTCGCCAATGTTTTTAACGTCATTTTGTTTTTCTTGCGCAATGCTTTTATATTTGCCCCTAACGTATCTTTCATCGTATTTCCCTTTCTAGAATTTTATATAAGCATATCATTTTTCCAATGCCCTATCATCTTATACGGTAAAACACCAAATTAATCGCAATGTGGTGTAATCCTACTCAGCCTTAATTTTCAATCGGTAATGCCCGTGCCTCCATATCCTTCGTTTTCGCATAGATCAGGCCTATTACTGCACCGATTATTCCAGTCGTTATCCACCCGGCTCCATTTGCAAATAAAGGTATAAACGCAAAAGTTTGATCGATAAAATTAACCGCAATACCTGCGTCTTTTAATGCGTCCAATACTGCAACGAATCCTACACCAGTAATCGTTCCAACGTAAACTGCTTGGTAACCTTTGAACCATTTATGCGTAAAAGATAGAACGATCAGTGCGATTGAGATCGGATACAATAACAGTAAAATTGGGGAGGCAAATTCTAATATTTTTGCTAAGCCAAAGTTTGTGATAATCAAGCTTCCACCAGCTAAAATATAAAGCCACTGTTTGTACGTGAATTTAGGAAACTGTCTTTCAAAATATTCAGCGACAGCAGATAAACACGCAATGTTCGTTGTAATCCCTGTCAAAAAGATGACTGTTCCAATCATGAGTAATCCGATATTTCCATACAGATACTCTGAACTCCATGCTAATATTTCTCCACCGTTATCCCTCATTCCAATCGCATCAACACTTGTCGCCCCAACCCAGGCCATCGATAATTGTAATAAGGTTAAACCGATGACGGAAATAATTCCTGCCTTAATAAATGTAGATGAAACGTCTTTTTTCTCAGTAATCCCTTCATTTGCAATCGCTTTAATAAAAATTCCACCAAACACAAAGGCAGCGAGCACATCCATCGTATAATATCCTTCCACAAATCCTTTTAAAAATATATTTTCTAAATAAGGTTCTTGTGGTGCACCAATTGGACCCATTGGCGTGAGTATTGACTTACCAACTAGTAGAATAAGTAATCCAGCAAACACAGGCGTAATAATTCTGCCTAAATGATCAACAAACTTCCCTGGATTTAACGATAACCAAATTGTTAATCCAATAAAAACAACGGAAAAAATAAACAAAATAATACTTGTATTTATGTTCCCAGGAAGTGACGGTAAAATAGCTATCTCGTATACAACAGAAGTAGTTCGTGGGATAACATATATTGGACCTAATGACAGAAAAAGTAGCACCGAAAATATAATTCCAAACTTCTTACCTACAAGTCCTGCCAGTAGTTCAACTTTTCCACCAGAAATCGCTAACGAAATGATTGCAAGTAGAACAAGTCCTACCCCGGTTACCAAGAAACCTACCATCGCAACCCACGTATTTGTTCCGGCAAGTTGTCCAAGTTTTGGAGCAAAGATAATATTCCCTGCACCTAAAAACATTGCAAAAAGCATGAGACCGATTGCCAACAATTTGTTAAAAGGTAAACTTTTTTTCATGTGACTTCCTCTTTTCCCTTTAATTGTAACGCTTTCATTTTAAATGAATAAATTAATTGAAGTGCCACTTAATTTAAGTGATGCTTTAATTGTATATAAAAATTGATCATTTTGTCAATAACAATTTTTTCAAGAAAGAATAATATTTCGCAACAAGAGCTTTCATCATAACTTATAAATACACAACTTCATCCCTGCCAAATCTGAAGTCTATCAATTGGTATTTGATGCTAAGTTTTCTAATATGATAATTTTCATGAAATTTGACTATTGTTATTTTTAGATTTACAATAAACTTAAATTGAAGTGCTACTTAAATTTACTGATAATTCAATGAAAGGCTGATAATTCAATGATCATTTTAAACGAACAAGAAATTCAGGGTATTTACGGAATGAAGCAAGCGATTTCAGATATGGAAAAAATGCTCCATCATAAAAATGAAGGAAAAATTGTGAATCCGATCCGTACGGTCATTGAGGTTCCAGAAGAGGACGGTTCTGTCCTTTATATGCCGAGCACTGACCTTGATGAAGAAATCATGTCGATGAAGGCGGTTACGATATTTCCAAATAACCCGTCACAAGGTAAGCCAACGACACAAGGAGTTGTTCTTTTATCCAATGCGAAAAACGGAGAACATGTAGCAATGCTTAATGCATCCTACTTAACACGTCTCCGAACAGGAGCAATCAGTGGCCTTGCAACAGACAGATTAGCCAAAAAAAATGCCGAAACACTTACGATGATTGGAACCGGAGGAATGGCGTTTGAACAAGCTCTGGGCGTTTTGGCTGTTCGTGACATCAAAGAAGTTTTATTAATTAATCCAACAAAAGAAAAAGCACATCATTTCAAAGAAAAATTACGCGACTTTGGTGTAGACAGTTCGGTAGAGATCAATGTACTCGATGATGTATCAGATGCTGTTTCCCGTGCAGATGTTATTTGCTGTAGCACACGCTCACATGATCCAGTTTTTGACGGGAATGACGTTAAGCCGGGAACACATGTAAACGGCGTTGGTTCTTACTTGCCACATATGCGTGAGGTTGATTTTACATTTATTAAACGTGCGGCAAAAATTGTTGTCGATGATATGGAAGGCGTAACAGAAGAAGCTGGAGAATTAATCCACGCCAATGAACAAGCCGACTGGTCATACGATAAAATCCATGGAGAGTTAACTGAACTCGTCACAGGCCAAATTAGTGGACGTGAAAAGGATGATGAAATTACTTTCTTTAAATCTGTCGGTGCTGCCTATCACGACCTTGCCGTCGCAAACGGTGTATATAAAATTGCTCGTGATACCAACATCGGAACAAAAGTAGAAATTTAATTTTACTGAAAGAGGGAATTACGATGGACAATGCGGTAAGAGACTTTTTTATTTACTTATCACAAAACAAAACATTAAATCAAGGTGCAAAAAAATGGGGACTCAAGCTCGGAGCACAAAACGTTGTTGCCGGAACGAATATTGATGAAATGGTAGGAAGCGCAAAAAAATTAAATGCTTCTGGAATATCTTGTACGATCGATAACTTAGGCGAATTCGTTTTCGAAAAAGAAGTAGCTTTAGCTGCGAAAGAGCAAATTTTAGCTGTCATTGAAGCAATTCATGAAAATAGTTTAGACGCACATATTTCCCTAAAACCTTCCCAACTAGGATTGGACATTGATTATGATTTTTGTTTAGAGAACATAAGGGAAATTGTCAAAAAAGCATCTGAATATAACATTTTTGTTAATTTCGATATGGAAGACCATGCACGTTTACAAGCATCGTTTGACTTATTGGATCAACTTTCATCTACTTACGATAATATCGGAACCGTTATTCAAGCATATTTTTTCCGAGCAAACGACGATATTAAAAAATATAAAAACTATCGGCTCCGCATCGTAAAAGGCGCGTATAAAGAAGAAGCGTCTGTCGCTTATCAAAACAAAACGGATATCGATAAAAACTATATCGAATTAATCGAATGGCATTTGCTAAACGGAAAATTCACATCGATCGCAACCCACGATCATCATGTAATAAATCATGTTAAAGACTTTGTTGAAAAACATAATATATCTAAAGACAAATTCGAATTCCAAATGTTGTACGGATTTCGCGTTGACATGCAACACGAACTCGTAAAAGAAGGATACCAATTCTGTACCTACGTTCCATTTGGCGAAGACTGGTATGGCTACTTCATGCGGAGACTCGCAGAACGTCCACAAAACTTAAAATTATTAGTGAAACAAGTATTCAACAAAAAAACAAATACACTGATTGGAGTCGCCGCAGCTGGATTTTTATTCGGCAGACTGACAAAAAGAAAATAATGTAAAAAATCTCCTGAGAACAATAATGATAAGAGTAGACATGTTTTTTCATTATATGTAGTGAGTAACAGGTATTATCATGACCTTAAAAGGTGGTGGTAGTACCTTTTTTTATTTCCCAAATAAGGTCATATAATCTTGATTTCTTATTGTAAATAATGAGTATCGATATTTGTGTTGCAATATGTGTATCAAAATGTGTTGTTAAAACAACATTTTTTTGTATAATGAGTAAAAATATAAAGAGGACTAAGGAAAGTGGGTGTAAATTTAGTGCCTAGAAAAAATATCCAGGGGTTAATACAGAGACGTTAGATTTCTTACGTAAAAATGTTTATAGTGTTACTGAGATAACTCGTCAGAAAAAACTGTCAGGGATACTGGATTTATATTCAGATAAAGCTACAGATAAAGTTTTTATCATTCAAAATGGAAACAAAAATGCACAAGCGGTTATCGCTGATCATGAATTTTACGACGTGTTAAGAATGGTCATCTTTTTAAGCCTGATGGTTTAGCGGAATCTCTTCATGGTAGTTTAAATGGTTTTGCAAAAATTAAACTAAATCATTAAATATTCGAATTATTTATCGCCCGGTTAATGATGCACCTATTCGTATGGAGATTATTGTAATAGGACCACGTGATAAAATGAAGGGATACAAATTAGTTATAAAGCGTTTAGAACATTTTTATGAAGAAATAGACGATTAATATTGTTTACAAAGGAATTTTTTCTAGGAATGGGTAGCAGATGGATTGGGTGGGGAGAGCAATTTCGAGTAGATTGAGTGAATCTGCTAAGATCAAGCAGATTTCATCGGAATTGAGCGAATTAAGAGTGGGCTTACCAAAAAGGAGCACCCAAATGGTTGGGCGCTCAAAATACTTATAAATTATTGATAGTTTCTAGGGATTGTCTTCTCCCATGTTTTTTGGAAACATTGCGCTTCATTGTGAAAGGCTGTTAATGTGTTTGTTAAATAAAAGTTCTGTTCATCGCTGGTCATTTCGCTATCTGTAAGTAGTAAAATTTCCCAACCTTCTCGTCCAATGGTCATTTCCCAATGGCACTCAGCTTTGGCAGATAAAGGGTTTCCGGATTGGATGGAATAGATATTTTTATTTTTACTTCCATGTTTTAGTTCATTACCAAGTAGAATACGTTCTCCTTCGTCTGAATAATCTACTAGTTTCCAAGTATCTGTTAATGTGTTGTGCGTTATTTCTCTCGTACGATTTTCTTCTCGCAATATTTTCCGTTCCATCACTTGTGCCGTTTCCGGTTCTTCAAAAGAAATAGCAGTATCTGTCTCTGTATTTGGTGTCCGAACAGGTAATGTCAATGTTGTATGTTTCCCAGTTAAAATCTCTAAAGTTACCGGTTGTGGTGATGGCCAAGCTTGCGGCCAATAAGTTGGCGAAATTGCCAGTTCTAGTTTATGCCCTTTTGGAATCGTTTGACCAAGACAGTTTAATTGGATACGTGCCTGATATTTCTTATTCGGTACTAAAGGTTCGGGGTGTTCATGGTCTGATAGATGATTTAAATTGAGCATGCCCCAGCTTATTAAAGTGGATTCTCCAGTTGGTGCTTTGTCACACAACCGAATCGCCATGAGTGCATTTTCTTTATTGGATGTAAATTCCACGTCAAAGATGGGATTGCCAAGCATTTCAATAGCCTCACTGAATGCAGCCGATGTAAAGACGACGCTTTTTCCATTTTCCAGACGCTGATCGGAAGGTAAGTCACCAGGCTCTCCAAAAGGACAGAATACGCCATTATAATACCCGTGTTCCTGCATACCTGTAATAGTAATGTGATCTGTCTTTGTGTATTCATTCGTTAATTTTGTATCATGCAACCATAATTTTTTATCTTGAATGTTCGGTGATGGCCAGGCCTTGTCCGCCACCCATTTCCCTGGACGTTCTGTATAATTTGTTTGAGGTGGCATGCTGTATTGGATCCAGGAAATCAGCTTCGGATCATCTTTAACACCAGTATCTATGCCTTTTAGCCACTGATCCCACCAGCGGATACATTCTTGTAAGAAACCTATTGCAGGTTCGGGGCCGGCGACCTCAGGATATTCATGATACCACGGACCAATTAACCCTTTTGCATAGGGCAGATTTTCTATTAATCTAAATACGCTATCTGTATAAGCGTCCTGCCAACCGCCTACTGAAAAGACTGGAATATCTACTTTCTCATAGTCTTCACATATCGATCCATGCTTCCAGTAGTCATCTCTTGTTTGATGGCTAAGCCATTCGTGCACATAAGGTGTTGTGTTGAGTCGCTCTAGCCAGTTTTCCTTCCAGCTGTCACCGACTACCTCGGGATCCTGTGGGCGGGCGCTGTATGCAAACATGGTTGATGCCCACCAAAGCATGTCGGAAGCAAGCACATTCCCACCTCGGTAGTGTACATCATCCCGATAACGGTCATCTGTCGAACAGAGTGTAATGATTGTTTTTAAAGCCGGGTGTTGTCTTGCAGCAATTTGCAGACCATTAAAGCCTCCCCATGATTTTCCAATCATCCCGACTTTTCCAGTTGCCCATGGTTGCTTTCCTATCCAATCGAATATTTCAAGAGCATCATCTTGTTCTTGTTTTAGATATTCATCGGGTAGATAGCCATCTGAATTCCCTGATCCGCGAATATCAACACGAATACTAGCATAGCCATGTCCAGCAAAATAAGGATGGCGAATGGAATCTCGAATAGCGGTAAAATCATCTTTACGATAGGGTAAATATTCTAGTATAGCAGGTACCGGTTGTGTTTCCGCATTTTCGGGAAGCCAAATTGTTGCAGCTAACCGCTTCCCGTCAGACATCGGAATCCATACATGCTCCAATTTTTTTATTTCATATGGAAAATCGGTCACTGTTTTCCTTTTATCTGAATCACTTATATTAAATACCACTTTATCAACCTTTCTATCTGTAGTTTATTGTCACTTCTGTTCTGTAACTGTTCCATACTGGTAGGTTAACTCGGCCTTTTTATCTGGAAGAACAGTTTGCTTAATCGATCTTTCAATATAATGCATTGTTTGCTTTGTGATGTCTTCATCATTTGTTTCCCTGCGTAAGTTTATTTTGTTTGTTAGCATGCCTGTCCATATTAACATCGTGATATCCGCAATATATTCAATATCCTTCTCTTCAAAAAATCCTTCATCTTTGGCTTTTTGAATGTAAAGAGAACTTCGGGTAGCAATATTATGCTGTGATACAATCGATTGGACTTCCTCCGACAGGTTAATTAGCTCGTGAGCATAAATTTGGTAATAATCTTTTACAAGTGCTTCCGGTACATTCCCAATATTTTCGACATATAAAAGGGAGTAAATTTCCGGATATTGAAAGGAATGTTTACAAAAGCATTCCCATGAATAGAGCCATTTATCAACTGTATTTGTGCCTTTCTCCATATATAAGGGAAGTTCTTTAAAATAATTATTTGTATAGCGCATCACTGCGAAAAATTTTAAATGGGATAAATCACGGAAATAATTATAAACCGTCGAACTTGTATAGCCGGCACGATCTGCTATTTCACGTATTGTAATTTGATGGAGTCCTTTTTCATCGATTAGTTCAGAGGCCGCATCAAGAAAGTAACGCCACATTCTAGCAGTCTGAATCTCTTTTCGTTTCGTTTTCATTCCATGTGCACCCTATCATTTAATATTTTGTGACCTTATTCATCATATTAGGCGACACGCTTTTTCATTAGTTTTTCTAATTTGCCTAGTGTTAGATCAGCGATTATCGCAATAAGTGTTGCAAGAATGGCTCCAGCATAAATCATGACATCATTTTGCAAACTGATTCCTGCAACAATTTCTTTTCCAAGTCCACCGGCACCGATATATGGTCCAATTGTTGCGACAGATATCGCGATAACTGCCGCAAGTCGAATGCCTGCAAGTAGAAACGGAATGGACAATGGAAATTGTACCTTCCGTAAAAGCTGCATCGTTGTCATTCCATTTCCGATGCCGGCTTCAATAATACTATCATCTACTTCTTTAATTCCAACATAAGTATTTTTCACAATGGGCATAAGGGAATAAAGAAATAGTCCAATGACAATGGTCTTAAAACCAAAACCAAAATAGAGCATGAGAATCGCGAGCATTGCCAGACTTGGAATAAGCTGTAATACGTTTGTTAAAGAAATGATGATCGGTGCAAGTCGAGCAAATTTTGCCGCAATAATTCCTAGTGGTATCCCAACGACAAGTGCTAGTCCAAGACCGTAACCGACCATCAATAAGTGTTCGATGGTTAAAACAAGTAAATCACTGCTGTTGTCGATCATATATGCTGTTAAATTTGTGATAAATTCCACTAACTTCACCTTCTTTAATCAGTCTAACAAGCCTTTTTCTTTTAAAAATGCTTCTGTGACATCATCCAGGCTTTTTCCTTCGATATCGACTTGATAAATTAAGTCTGTCATTTCTTCTGTTGACACAATCCCGACAAGTGATTCAATAATTTCATTTATTTCCGGATAAGTTTCAAGCACATCATTGCTTGCTACAATGGATCCCTCATATGGCGGGAAGAAATATTGGTCATCTTCTAGCACTTTTAGATCGTATTCCTTTAACTGTGGATCAACCGTATAGGCGGTTACCACGTCTAAATCTCCGTTTTCAATTCCTTTGTACATAAGGGCTGCATCCATTCCGCGTGCATCTTTAAAACTGTATCCATATGTTTCCTGGAAACCTTTATATCCATCATTATCACGTTCAACCCATGCATTATCAGTACCGAGTTCAAGATCACCCGCAATGCTTCCAAGATCAGTAACGGTTTCAATATTATTTTCCTCCGCAAAGTCATCCTTAATGGCAATACTGTAGTTATTGATATAGCCTAGCGGGTCATACCAAGTAATATCATATTTCTCACCAAATAATTTCTGTGCTTGGCTTACCGTTTCCTTAGGGTCTGTTGTATATTCTACTTCATCAAAATAGTTGTTATAAACTTCACCGGAAAATAAGCTGGCAAAGTGAAATTCTCCGCGCTCGATCCCTGCAAAAATTTGTGGGCTAGCTGGCAAATCTTCTGTAATTTCCACTGTATGATCGGTTTGATCTTCTACTAATAATTGAACCATCCGTACGTTGATTTTAGAGTCGGTATTTTTAGCTGATGCTGCTGTAAATGTTTCACCGTCATTTGATGAACTACTCCCGCAACCCGTTGCAATGAATAACAGTAAAAGAATACTTCCTAGTAAAAAATGTTTTAATTTCATGTTATGAACTCCTCGTTTAAATTAAATAATTTTAAATTTATTTTCAATCCGTCCTAAAATAATATCGAGCAACACAGCAATGATAATCGCCAGTAAGGTGCCAGTGAAAATCAAGTTCGTGTCGTTATAACCAATTCCAGCCAGCACTAAATCACCTAAACCACCTGCACCAATTAATGCCGCAAGGGTTGTCCAACTGATAATATAAACAGATGTAACCCGTATACCTGACATTACATAGGGAAGTGCTACTGGAAGTTCGACCTTAAATAGTCGCCCCATTGTACTGAATCCCATTCCTTTTGCTGCTTCCACAATTTCCGGGTCAATCGATTGCATCCCTGCATACGTGTTTCGAAGCAGTGGAAGTAATGCATATAAAAACAATGCGACAACCGCCGGGGTAAATCCAATCCCAAAAATTGGGATCATAATGGCAAGTAAGGCAATCGTAGGGACAGTTTGGAAGACATTAGCGATATTAAAAATAATCGTATTGACTTTATCCCCGTTGATCTTTGACATGAAAACAGCTAATGGAACTGTTAGAAAAACGGAAAAGATAATCACTGTAAAGGAAATGAGGATATGTTCGATTGTATAATCAAAAATAGCGGAATGTTTTTCTCCCCAAAATTCAATGTATCCATTTATCCATTCCATTTAGCAACACCACTTTTTTGTTCTGACATTGCTTTGAATAATTTGTTTATATCCAAAATGCCAATAAGCTTATTGTCTGTATCAACAATTGGAATGGTACCTTGAATTTCCTGGAGTGAATCTAAAACTTGTTCCAAGGCATCTTCTTTATAAATGAATTTGTCGGTTTCTGATAAAAGATCAGGTATAGACTTTTCTGGGTTTTCCAATACATCATATAAGTGAATAAGCCCTTGGTACCTATTGTTCTTATCGACGACAGGAACGGTATGAAGCTTTGCCTGAATCATTTTATTCGAAATATCTTCCAAGCGTTGTTCTGTAGATACAGATGCAAAGTCAGGTTGAATGAACGTTGCAAGCGGCGGTAGTTCATTATACGCTTCTAACCGTTTTTCACCGATAAACCCTTTTACAAAATTATTTGCCGGGTTGTTTAGTATTTCTTTCGGACTTGCTTGTTGTACAATGCTGCCATCTTTCATTAAGATGATTTTATCAGCAATTTTAATCGCCTCATCCATATCATGAGTGACAAAGATGATCGTTTTTTTGATCTCGGATTGTAGACGCATTAATTCATCCTGTAATTGTTCCCGGCTAATTGGGTCGAGTGCACTAAAAGGTTCATCCATTAAAATGATATCTGGTTCAGCCGCAAGTGCCCGAATCACTCCAATTCGCTGTTGTTGTCCACCACTTAATTCAGAAGGGCGGCGGTTCATGTATGTTTCCGGATCCAAATTCACCATTTCTAATAATTCAACCACACGCATATGAGTTTTCTTTTTATCCCATTTAAGTAGTTTGGGAACGGTTGCAACATTATTGTAAATATTCATATTTGGAAATAAGCCGATATTTTGGATCACAAAACCCATTTTCCGACGCAATGTGATGGGGCTTATTTCCTTAATGCTTTTACCATCCAATAAAATATCGCCTTTCGTATAATCAACCAGCCGATTTAGTAATTTCATCGTTGTTGTTTTGCCACATCCACTCGGGCCAATAAGTACGTTGATTTTGCCATCTTCAAATTGTAAATTAATATTCTTTAAAGCTTGAAAACCATCCTGATACGTTTTCTCAACATTTTTTAATTCAATCAAGTTATTCCCCCCTTTGAAATTGGTTGAAGCAAGTAATTAAAACATTAAGTGATCAATATCTCTAGGATATTGCGTTATCGAATAACTTCCATTCGTGGTGAGAATGACAGTATCTGAGTGTCTGTATCCACCCGAACCGGGAACGTATATACCAGGTTCAATTGTGTAAACCATCCCCTCCCTTAATACAAGATCATTATCAAATCTGAGGTGTGGTTCTTCATGTTCAGATAATCCAAGACCATGTCCAACGCGGTGGTTTACATATTCTCCATACCCTGCTGTTTTAAAAATTTTATATGTTGCGATATCGACTTCTTTAGCAGTAATTCCCGGCCGAATCATTTCCATGCCGACTTGCTGTGCCTCTATGGCAAGTTTTAACAAATCTTTTTGCTTTTCTGTCGGGTTACCGATGAAAAATGTTCGTTCATTTTCTGCACGATATCCATTAAACCAAACTTGACGACTATGAATGACTACATCACCATCTGCAAACTTTCTTGTACTAGAGTACAGATGGGGCATCGTACTTCTTTTAACACCAGAACAAGTCCAATCTTCATAGCCGATACGTTCATTGGCAAACTTTTCAGAGGCAATTTCTAACAATCGTTTATCGCCATATGAATCAAATTCTAATTCGCTAATGCCGGATCTAGCATGTTTTAAGGATGCTTCAATAGCTTCATCCGAAAGTGATCCGGCAGTTTTCAAGTATTCAATTTCTCTTTCTTCCTTGATGGAACGCATTTCGATTAATTTTTGCCCAATATTAATAGGAATAAGACCAATCTCTTTTATATATGTGTACACATCAGAGGGGAGAACAGCCGATTCAATACCAATGCGGGAATTAGCTGGTAAACTTTTTAATCGTTTTGTCAAATGGTCTTTATAATGAATCTCTCTATTCATCTTATCCATTTGCTCATAATAGACACAGATATGATCTACATTTGCTTGTTTTATTGCATGCAATTCTTCTAACTCGGGAATGATCAATTCCGTTTGTTCCGGAGTTACTAATGTCACGATGGGACGGGAATAGCTGATTGCCCGAAAACCACTTAAATAATATTGATTATCTGGATCCCAGATCAGGCAGGCTTGAAGATGTTTCTTGTCCATCTCTTTTCGCAGGTTGTTTAACCTTATGCTGAAATTCATAAACGCCTCCTTTTCTTCATTTCCACGTTACCAGAGATCATGTATATTTTGTGAATCTATTTTTTTTATGAACATGTTCATGTTTGGTATAGTATAATATCTAGTTATGTAATTGTCAAACTGATTTTGAAAAAAACGGAGGGAATAGATATCATATTAACGCTTTTTACTAGTTGACAATAAAATAAATCATACTTTCCAAATAAAAAATAACCGCCCTTACCTGTCTGATATACTCCCAATATAGTGGACAGAGAAATATTAAAAATTCTCTGTTACTATAAAGGGAGCATTTAATATGTCTAAAAGAATGACTAAGCATACGCTAGATGAAAGAATTCAAGCGGTATTAAGTGTAATCAAGGACTAAACGCGTTCCAAGCTATTCACGATTATCATGAAGAAACAGGGGTGCCAATTCTATTACTCTGTCAAATATTACATGAGAAGCCGGTATGACACGCAGCATGTCACGTGTTGGCAATTGTATTGATAATGCACCTATTGAAAGCTTCTTTGGTCATTTTA
>NZ_JBPPZG010000031.1:0-338 GCF_051918545.1 Pseudogracilibacillus amylolyticus (SeqCode)
AATTTTAAAAAAGTTCTTTCCGGGCAGTTGGATCAAAAATTATTTGAATTAAAGTTCGATAATTTCCCACTCTTTATCGATCGCTTCTACTAAAAACGTAAGTGCTTCACGATAGATTTTTAATGTCGGATCGAAAGTCTTACTTCCGTGAGTTAGAACTTTCGCGCTAATTGTTTTTACTTGCTTCATCGAACGAACCTCCTCTCTAAGTTTAGTTGTATTATAAATCTATATATATTATAATACATTTAGTTGTAACAAACAATAGGAGGTGGTATTTATTTATTATAACAAAAATAGACACGCAAATTATAAATTAACATACCATTTAGTTGTTG
>NZ_JBPPZG010000031.1:348-15067 GCF_051918545.1 Pseudogracilibacillus amylolyticus (SeqCode)
AGAGGTAGCTGAAAATCTATTTACTAAATGGAATTGTGAAATTTTGGAGATAAACTCTGATAAAGATCATTTGCATATTTTATTTGAGGCACCACCACAGATAAATTTAGCGAACACAATTAATAGTTTTAAAACGGTAACTTCTAGGTATATTAGAAAAGAATTTACGGAATTCCTTGCAAAATATTATTGGAAGCCTTATTTTTGGAGTCGTAGTTATTTAATTTTAACAACAGGCGGAGCTCCTATAGAAGTAATAAAAAAGTATATCGAAAATCAAGACCGCGAAGGCTAACCCCCACTAATTGCTAACGCAATTTGAAAGGGACTGCGCCTTCGCTTTTTTGTTCAAACGAGCGCGATTGTTAGATAAAAGATACGAGTTATCTCCCTTGTATCTTTTTTATTTTGAGCAGGGAACAAGAGCACCCACCGAATTCGACAACAGAAACGTATGATCAAGTACACCGTAAATATCAGTTATAATCACGAGACTACGCGCATAAGTCATCTACCTACCCATTTTCTGAATACAAAAATCGGAGAATAACAATCATTTTGATTTGCTTCCCCGATTTGTAGACTGTTTATTGGTCGCCAATTATCCTCCAATATAACTCATATTAATTTTTTTACGATTTTTGGCGGTTTGTTCTGTTCGCTCATCTGAATACCGATCGGTACGTTGTGCCCATATAGATGTTACCGCTTCCATTATCTCTTCTTCTGACTTACCTGAACGGATTAACTCTCTTAAATCAAATCCTGAGGATGCAAATAAACAAGTATACAGCTTGCCATCAGATGATAGCCTTGCTCTTGTACATGAAGAACAGAATGATTCAGAAACAGAGGTAATAAATCCGACCTCTACTCCGTTATCTTTATAGCGATAGCGCTGGGCTACTTCTCCAAAATAATCAGGATCTACCGGCTCCAAATCAAATTCACTACGCAATAGCTCATATATCTCTTTTTTGGAAACGACTTTGTCAAAACTCCAAGCATTATCATTTCCAACATCCATAAATTCAATGAACCTAAGTGTTATCCCACGCTCTTTAAAATGCATCGCCATCGGCAAAATTTCCTGCTCATTGACCCCTTTTTGAACGACCATATTTACTTTCATTTGAAAGCCCATTTCTTTAGCAAGTTCAATATTTTTAAGAACAATTTGTGGGTTTGTTCCACGACCATTCATTTCACCAAATACGAATGGATCGATGGCATCTAAACTTATATTCAATCGGCGTAAGCCCGCTTCATACAATTCTTTTGCATAACGACCTAATAAGACACCGTTTGTCGTTAACCCTATATCGTCAATTCCTTCAATTTCAGTTAATTTTCTAACAAGGTCTGGTAATTCACTCCGTAAAAGTGGTTCTCCACCAGTTAGTCTTAACTTTTTCACACCTAGATTCGCGAAAATGTTAGCCAAAAGCGAAATTTCCTCAAATGTTAGTAATGCATCTTTCGGTAAAAAAGCATAATTGTCTCCGAAAATTTCTTTTGGCATACAGTACGTACAACGAAAATTACACCGATCGGTAACCGAAATACGAAGATCACGGATCGGCCTTCCAAACTTATCTACAATGGCTTCCATTTTCTCATCTCCTTATCTTCTTCAGGTGTATTGACATTTATAAAAAAATTGGGTGAACACGCCAAATGACTTCCATCAACTTGGGCCATATCCGTTTTTTCTAACACATCCGTCATTTTAAGTTCTCTTTTTTCTAACGATTCACGGATTTTACTTTTTACATTTTTATTCCATACCGACACAAGTGGTTGTAAATGCCCTTCAGATGTAGCGACAGTAACTTCTTTTGTATGATAGTTAATAAGCTCTTTCAAAATTGAAGAAGTTATGAGCGGCATATCACAGGGCAATACGACATATTGATCAGCATCTAATGCTTCCATAGCAGAATAAATCCCGGCAAGCGGACCAAATCCAGAATACTTTTGTATATCCACAATAACATGATATTCTTTCGGAAACCAATCAATAAATTCGTTCCTAGTCACCACTATGACTTCATCACATACTGAATGTAGCGTTTCATACACAAGTTCATGAAAATTTTTCCCATTCATTTCAGCAAATGCCTTTGGTGAGCCGTACCTTCTAGATAATCCACCGGCTAATAAAATACCGACACGCTTTTTACTCATATAAGACTTCCTTTATAGTATTCTTTCTATTCTACCATATTGCACGCTTAAATATTTTATGCGAAAATGCTATGTTGCAATCCAATCCAACAGCCAGGCATCCAAAGCTTTTGTTTCATTGCGAGATTCTATTTGTTCGTATGTACTCGTAGATTCCAGACCGATCACTAATACAATTCCTTCTATACTTTTAAGTTCCTGCCAATCCACCTCATTTCGAACAAGGACGACCTTTTCACCTTGTTCTGCTTTATATCCCTCTATTAAAACGACATCAGGATCATTCCAAACAGCGAGTTGCTTCAATTCTTTAAAACTTGCTTCACGATTGATCATATGCTGGGTAAAACCACCACCTGCCACTAAAGAAACATCCGCGCCACTGTATAAATATTGCATGGAATCTTTTTTCGCATCAGGCATATCGAGTGTTGCCCCATGCCCATGATGCTTTACGACAGAAACATTGTAACCTTTTTCCTTTAATAACCGAACCCATCTATTAATCAATGTTGTCTTGCCGCTATTTTTAAAGCCGACTATATGAAGTGTTTTTACAGATCCCATGTAGCCACCCCAAGCTCTTGACCAAGTAGTAAAATATCTACTTCCATTCCCTTCTTAAATCCTTCCGTTTCACTTGGCAAAACAATTATACAATTTCCTCTTGCAATGGAAGAAACGGCATTTGACTTATTGAAACCTGCTGGTACAACAATTGGTCCACTAGCTCCCATTTCCCATTTTGCTCGGATGAATCTTGTAAAAGGATTCTTTTTGGGAAAATCTTCTCCCAATCTAGCTTTCATTCTAGGGATAAATGGCGAGGTACTGCCCATCATTTTTAAAATGGCTGGTCGAACAAATAATTCAAATCCTGTAAAACATGCCGATGGATTTCCAGAAAGCCCAAATAAAAATTTATTCCCAAGCACTGCCACAGTTGTTACACTTCCAGGTCGCATCATCACTTTATCAAATAACACGTTTGCCCCGAGGCGTTCATAAATCACTGGCAAATAATCGTAATCTCCAACTGAAACACCTCCAGTTGTAATGACAATATCCGATTCCGTCAATGCCTTTTCAACAAGTTCCGTACAAGCATCCAAATCATCTTCCATCATGCCAAATGATTTATATTCAATTCCCATTCGGTCTAACTGGCCTTGTAACATTGGCCCATTTGAGTTCCGAATTTTTCCTGGTTTAAGGGCTTCACTTACATCAAGCAGTTCGGTACCAGTTGAAATAATACTCACTGTCGGGCTTTTAGAAACGTTAACATTTGCATAACCAAATGTTGCCAGGAGTGCAATTGTCCCTGGATGGATAAAAGATCCTGCCTCAATAAGTATTTTACCTTGTTTTGCGTCCTCCCCTTGAAAAGAAATATTATCATTTTTTTTATAGACTTTAGTAATTGTAAATCCTTCATCTGTTTCTACTGTTTCTTCAAGCATAACAATCGCATCTGCATTCTCAGGTAAAATCGCACCTGTCATAATGCGATAAGCTTCCTTTTCCCCAAGTGCTCGCTCTCCGATATGTCCTGCACCAATCTCTCCAATCACAAGAAAAGCTTTTGGTCGTTCCGCCGTAGCATTTACCGAGTCCTCTGCCCGAATTGCATATCCATCATAAGCAGAACGATTAAATGGTGGGACATCATGTTCTGCGATAATTGGTTCAGCAAGAATCCTTCCGTACGCATGCTCAAGAGGAATCGTTTCCGTTCCTACTAATTCACAATGATCGATGACAAGTTGCACTGCTTCTTTCACTGGTATCGGTTTTCTTAACATCCCCGTTCATCCCCTTATCAGCTCTTTATCTTGACTATACTATAATTATCCAAATGACGAAAGGCTCCCGGCAAAATTCCGGTCGCCTTTTTTATAAATCCGTTATATCACTAAACGTACCGACATATCGAACGACATCTCCGGATTCGTCTTTCACTGTACTTATCGACAATAATTGCAAATACTCTTCGCCATTTTTCTTTTTATTCCAAATTTCTCCTTGCCACAATCCTTCATTTGTAATTTGACTCCACATTTCTTCATAAAATGCTTTATCTTGCCGGCCTGAACTTAGCACGTTAGGATTTTTTCCGATTACTTCCGCTTCTTCATAGCCAGTTAACTGTGTAAAAGCTGGGTTAACGGAGACAATTTTCCCTGCTGAATTTGTAACAATTATACCTTGCCCCGTTGAATCAAATACCTCTTTGGATAGCGTTAAACGATCCATATAATAGAGCCATAAGACAAGGACTAAACTAACGAGTGCTACTTGGGAGAAAGCCATAAACCCGATTGAATAGGAACCTGTTATCGTAAAAATGGTCGATAATAAGAGTGGTGGGAAAAACCCGCCAAGCCCTCCCATCATCGATACGATTCCATTTACAGTCCCTGCTTGTTTACTGAAGTAAAACGGAACGAGTTTGAATATGACACCATTTCCAATTCCAGCTGCAAGTGCAATGAGCAAGCTACCAACCGTATATAATCCGATAGCTGGAGAAAATGCCAAAATAATTGCCGCGATCGTTAATCCTGCAAAAACTGCCATTAAAATAAATAACGGTTGAAATTTATCCGCTAACCAACCACCGATAGGTCTTACTGCTGTCGCAATCACAATAAACCCAGCTGTCCTTAACCCCGCATCAACTTTGTCAAGTGCAAAAAAATCAACAAGAAAACTTGGTAAAAATACGGTAAATGCTACAAAAGAACCGAATGTAATGAAGTAAAACAAAGAGAAAAACCACAACTTTTGATCTTTATAAACACTTTTAATCTGTTCCATAATTGGTTCTTTTGATCTTGGTTCTTTTCGGTCACCAAGGAAAAAGTTAAGGACGATGAAAAAAAGCAGCAACACTAAGTATAATCGAATGGTTAAAGGCCAGCCAAATTGAGCAGCCACTACGGGTGCCGCAAACGTGGAAATTGCCGTCCCAGCATTCCCCATTCCATAAATACCATTGATCAATCCATGTTTTTCTTTTGGGTAATATTTTGGTAAGGATGTTACCCCTACAGAAAATATTGCTCCACCTATCCCTAGAAAAGTACCCGCAATGATTAAGTCCGTCATCGTTTTTGCGATACTTAAATAATAAACGGGAAACAACAATAAAATAAAGCTAACAGCAAAAATAATCCGTGCTCCAAATACGTTTGCATAATATCCAAGTGGAATTCTTAACACAGACCCGAGCACAACAGGTATGGCTGTAACGATTGCTACATTTTCTGGTGCAATCGCAATATCCTCACGAATAAATGGTAACAAGGAGGAAATTAGCACCCAGATCATAAACCCGACAACTAAGTTGGATGTTTGTAGTGGTAGTTGAATTTTTCTAATCATTCATATCAGCTCATTTCTCCTATTATGAAATCTAAATGATTGAGGAATATAGATTCTCAAATAAAGCATATTGTTCATTCGGCTTTAATATTTCTTCCACCATTGGAAAGATAACCGATTCCTCTTTTATGAAATGAAAAGTTATTATTTCAAACGCTTCACCTGCATCTTGGACAATTTCCTTCATTTGTTGTAAAGATAGATGAACTAAATCCCCTTCTGTATGATGAAGAAAGTGTTCAATATACGCAGCTATCTCTTCGTGTTCCTCTTCTACCGCAACGACAGGCCCTTGTTCATCACCTACATATTGCACAAGTTTGGAAAATAAGTATTTTTCCTCTTTTTGAAAATGTTTAACTAGCACTCCTTTAAAATGTGCTAACTTAGAACGTAAATCTAGTAAAGCTTTATGCCCTTCAGCAACCGAATAAACATTTCGTTCAAAATATAATACAATTGGATGCCATTGATCCATCATATATCGTAATAAATGGTGTTCATTTTCGATCACTCTTAAAGCTGGTAGATCAAATGTAAACGCTGTATATCTTTTCATCTTCCCACCACCTCTTCAAAAGTTTAACAATTTCTTTTTGAGCGCATATTCGACAAGTTCAGGTCTACTTTTTAAATTTAGTTTTCCCATTATATTCGCTTTATGTACTTCGACTGTTTTAACAGAAATAAAAAGTTTCGCAGCGATTTCTTTATTCCCGTATCCTTTTGCAGCTAAAGGAAGTACTTCCAACTCACGTTGTGTTAATAGCTGAAAAGGGTTAGCGTCATTTTTATTTAAAAATTCACGTACAAGTGATGGAGCCATGGAAGGATCAATATAAGTCCCTCCCATATAGACGGTTCGAATAGCAGTCAATAACTCCTCATCAGGTGCCTTTTTTAACACATATCCAGATGCCCCACTTTTTAATACGTTGTATAAATATTCTTCTTCTGCATACATCGTCAAAATGATAATTTTTGTTTCTGGAATATTTTCTTTAATCTTACCAGTTGTAATAAGCCCACTTTCCCCTGGAGGCATACTTAAATCTAACAATAAAATATCCGGTTTATATTTTGCAGTTAGTTCATATGCTTCACGTCCATCAGCAGCTGTAGCAATCACTTTCATATCCTCTTGAAAATTAAGTAAATGCATAAATCCACTCCGTACAACAGCATGATCATCCGCAATGATTATTTTCATTGTTGCCTGCCTCCTTGAAGAGGAACTTCCAAAACAACCATCGTACTTTCGCCTATAGTAGATTGAATATCTAGATTTCCTTTAACCAACTCGGCTCGTTCTTTCATTCCATATAGTCCAAGCCCTGTTCCTTCGGGATTTATATTATCTATTGAAAATCCACACCCTTTATCTAAGACAGATAAACGTAAGCACTTGTCTTGTTCTAAAATTTCAACATATACTTCATCAACGTCTGCGTATTTTAAGGCATTTAATACTGCTTCTTGACAGACCCGATAAACTACTGTTTCAATTTCTTCTTCGTATCTCTTTGATCCAATATTTGAAACAAAATGGATCATTAGTCCGTAATTTTTTTCAACTGTTTTAAAATGTGCCCGAAAAGCGGCTTCAAGTCCAAGATCATCTAATGTCGACGGTCTTAGTTCAACAGATAAATGTTGAATATCCTCTAGGAGTCTCATAAGCGTCCCTTCAGTTTTGCGAACTTTAGCTATAATGCTCTCGTCAGAGGTCATATACTTTAGTACCCGAATATCAACAAGTAAGCTGAGCATTTCTTGGGCTACACTATCGTGAAGTTCTCTTGAAATACGTTTTCTTTCCTCTTCCTGCGCTTTTAAAATCTGATTTACTTGTAATTTTTCATGTAATAATTCGTGTCTTTTCATTTGTTCTGATAAATCACGTAGCATTAGTACACGAATCCCATTTTCCGAATCAATCGTTTGAAAGCTTGCAGTATAGGGGACAACTCCCTTGTTTATCGTGTCCAAATATACTTGAAAAGAAAGGAACTCTCCACTAGAATTTATAACATAACATGATTTACATGTACGTAATTCCTCTTCAGTCGTATACCCTTGACAAGTCCCACAAATTGCATTTGGTTTTCCTAAAAGCATGCTATGGAAAACATCATCTTTTAAAATATCCTTTGCAGCCTGATTCATCGCAATTACTCTATTACTCGAATCAAAAATAAACATTTTTTCATTTGAGTTATTAAATAGATTCATTACTATTTCTTCCAAAGGAATTTGCGATATGTTTATCAACTTTTCTTCAACTCCTTATTCTCTAAGGAACCAAATTCCGATTTCACTTCACTTTTAAATCGTTCTATTATTTCATACGTCATTTTATTTTTCGTCCTAAACCCGGCCAATAAGACTCCAATTACTTGCTCTTCTTTAAAAAGGGGTAAGGCTCCTAAACTCTTTAAGCCTTCAGCCATAATGATTGGATACTTGTGAAAATCTGACTGTTTTATTTCTTCATCAACATTAATAACAAAAGCTGGTCTTCCCGTCTTTAATACTTGCCCTGCCAGTCCTATTCGCGTCTGTAAAACGATACGCATATAACGCATTGAACGATTACCAGATGCGTACACAGACTTTGTGTTTATATCCATCTCATATCTTTGAAAAAAAGCTAATTTAATAAAATCGAACTCACACTGATTTCTTATGCTTTCAATTTTATTTTGAATTATCGTATCCAATCGTGTAACCATGTGTAAAAAACCTCCTGCTAAACACTAGCTCGTCTTCCTTTTTCGTGAAGGCTGTTCATGCCTTCTATATAAAATATAACTGCGACCAACATAATTTAAAGGGACACTCCATACGTGAACAAGTCTTGTAAATGGCCAAATGGCAAAAATTAAAAAACCGGCTAAAACATGCAGTTTAAATGCTACTGGTACACCAAGCATTAATTCCGCATTTGGCTGGAGAGTAAATAATGACCTGAACCAAACGGAAAGAGAATCACGATAATCAAAACCTGGTACTAAATTATTTGTGACAAGCGAGGCATAAACACCGATAAACACAATGAAAAGTAGTAATGTATTAACAATTAGGTCTGATGCAGAAGATAAATGTCGGACTGTTTTCTTCGTAAATCGCCTCGAAGTTAGGATGAACATTCCTACAAAAGTTACTAATCCAAAAAATCCACCTATCCAAACGGCACCAAAATGATAAAGCTGGTCACTAATTCCAAGTGCTCGCGTCCATGTCTTAGGAATACCAAGTCCTGACACATGCCCTAAAAAAACCGGAATAATTCCAATATGAAATAAGAAGCTTCCAATCATCAATTGCTTTTTTTCTATGAATTCACTAGATTTTGCGGTCCATCCAAACTGATCGTAGCGATATCTAAAAATATGTCCAACAATAAAAACAACGATACAAGCATACGGAAAAATAACCCACAAGAACTGGTTAATCATTGGCAGGAACCTCCTTTGGGACAATACAGGCTTTGAATGCCTCACGCATCCCTTTGATTAAATGGTAATAAGGACTTTTATATTTCTCTAACGCATTCATCAAATGATAAGATCCATCTTCTAGCACTGCAAGTAACAAGGAAAAACTCGTTTGTGCACGAGGGTCTCCTTTCCATTCTGCCGCATAAACAAATTCACACATAAGTGGTAATAAATCAGCCAGTTCCCCTTTAGGCATATGTAAACCAAACATTTCATATAACACTTTCAGACGAGCTAGCATTTGCCCTCTTTCCTTGGAATCTTCATATTTTACATAAGTCATGAATAATGTTGCGTCCCGTTGAAAGTCAAAAATCTCTGTATACATCGTTTGCAGTTCAGCTAAACTTTTATCCTTCATTATGTTCCAGTATTTATTTATTTCAACATAGCTTGGATGCGTTGGAGGAATCTCTTCCCCCAACCGCTCCAGATAAAACGGTGATGTTTCAGGATACGACAAATGCTCGGAAAAAAAGTGGAAGATACGTTTTTCTTCATAAAGCTTATCGAGATCAATCACGCCAAATCCCTCCGTAAAAGTTCTCTTTATAAATATCTTCTCCTGTCATCCCTTGTTGCTGTGGGGAAATTGGACCACAACCACTACAATCACCATTAGAATCAAACATCGAATAACTGTATTGATTTTGATCAGGCATGCCGATTCCACTACCCATCTCGTCATATCCTGCTGATCCTTGGGAGCGGTATACGTTCATTTGTGCTTCTTTATGGGAGGTTGGGATAACGAAACGATCTTCATATTTGGCAATCGCAAGCAAACGATACATTTGCTTAGTCTGATGAGCGGTTAAGCCAACTCGCGCCAATCGTGACTCATCAAAGTCTTTCCCAGAAGAAATTGCTCTCATGTATGAGCGCATCATTGCCATACGTTGCAAGGAACCTTTTACCGTTTCTGTATCCCCGGCAGTTAACATATTTGCTAAATATTGAATCGGTATCCGCATCTCTTCAATTGCTGGGAAAATCATGTCTGGATTTTTAATCGAGTCTTTCCCTTCAAAATAATTCATAATCGGACTAAGTGGTGGTACATACCAAACCATTGGAAGTGTCCGATATTCTGGATGTAATGGAAATGCCAGTTTATGTTCAATCGCAAGTTTATAGACAGGCGAGTTTTGTGCCGCTTCAATCCAATCTTCGGCAATCCCGTCTTTTCTAGCTTGCTCCATTACTTCCGGGTCATGCGGATCCAAAAACAGATCACATTGTGCTTTGTATAGATCTTTTGGATCTGGTGTCGATGCAGCTTCTTGCACACGGTCTGCATCATATAAAAGTACACCTAAGTAGCGAATTCTCCCTGTACACGTTTCTGAACATACAGTCGGAAGTCCTGACTCAATTCTTGGGAAACAGAACGTACATTTTTCCGCTTTATTTGTCTTCCAATTAAAATATACCTTTTTATAAGGGCAACCTGTCATGCAATAACGCCAGCCACGACATGCATCCTGGTCAACAAGTACAATCCCATCTTCATCGCGCTTATACATTGCTCCAGATGGACAAGATGCAACACAGCTAGGGTTTAGGCAATGTTCGCATAGTCTTGGTAAATACATCATGAATGCCTGTTCAAAATTAAATTTAATTTCTTCTTCAATTTTTTCAATATTCGGATCTACTGGTCCGGTTACATGCGCTCCAGCCAATTGATCCTCCCAGTTCGGTCCCCATTCTGGATCTATATATTCACCCGTTATAGAAGACTTCGCACGAGCAACCGGAGTATGCTCCACATCTTCTGACATCGTTAAATTTTCGTAGTCGTATGTCCATGGTTCATAGTAATCTTTCATTTCCGGCATATCTGGATTATAAAATATTTTCCCTAATGCAATTTTAGAAAGTTTTGAACCTGATTTTAACTCCAATTTTCCGTTCTTAAGTCTCCAACCGCCTTTATACATTTCCTGGTCTTCCCAACGTTTCGGATAGCCTATTCCAGGCTTTGTTTCCACATTGTTGAACCACATATACTCCGCACCTTCACGATTTGTCCACGTCGTCTTACATGTAACACTACATGTGTGACAACCGATACATTTATCCAAATTCATTACCATTGCAATTTGCGCCTTAATCTTCAAGCCAATTTACCTCCTTCATTTTCCGAACCGCAACATATTCATCTCGTTGATTTCCAATTGGTCCATAATAATTAAAACCGTAACTGAGTTGTGCATACCCACCAACCATTTGGGTTGGCTTCATATGAATTCGGGTCGGTGCATTATGGCTTCCACCACGTGTATCTGTTAATTCAGAACCCGGCATATGAACATGTTTATCCTGGGCATGATACATAAACATCGTCCCTTTAGGCATTCTGTGACTGACAACCGCACGTGCTAACACAACACCGTTCCGATTGTAGACTTCCAGCCAAGCATTATCTTCAATATCATGTTCCTTCGCATCTTGATCTGAAATCCAAACAGTTGGACCACCTCTAAACAATGTCAGCATATGCTGGTTATCTTGATAGGTAGTATGGATATTCCATTTTCCATGTGGTGTTAAATAACGTAAAACGAGCGCATCTTGCCCACCTTTAATTTCTTTATCACGAGATCCAAATACCATTGGCGGCAATGTTGGTTTAAAAATCGGTAAGGATTCGCCAAATTCCATAAACATTTCATGATCTAAGTAGAAATGTTGTCTGCCTGTTAATGTTCTAAATGGTACAAGCCGTTCAATATTTGTCGTAAATGGTGAATAACGTCGTCCTAACTTATTCGATCCACTAAATACCGGTGTCGGAATTACTTCTCGTGGTTGTGCAGTGATGCTTTGAAAGGTAAAACGTTCCGCAGCACGATCCGCTGAAATATCCTTTAATTCCATCCCTGTATCGTCCTCTGCCGCTGCAAATGCTTTTTGTGAAACGCGTCCATTTGTTGCAGAGGATAATGTTAGCATTGCTTCAGCTACTTGTTTTCCAGTATGAAGTTTAGGTAAACCATTTTTAATCGTATCATCAAAATGAACCCCATTGATGCCTTTTAACATGTCATACTCTTCTTTAACCGAAAAGTTTACACCGTGTGCACCAACTTTTCCTGTTTCAATATTCGGTCCAAGCGAAACATATTTATCATAGATTTTTGTATAATCCCGTTCGACAATTTGCATTCCTGGCATTGTTTTACCTGGAATAGCTTCGATTTCACCCTTTTTCCAATCTTTCACTTCTCCATATGGTTGGGCAATTTCTTGCGGTGAATCATGCCCAAGTGGCGTTGTTACTAAATCTTTATAAATTCCTGGAAGATGCGTTTTTGCCATTTCAGAAAACTCTTTTGCAATCGTTCGGTAAATATCCCAGTCAGAACGTGCTTGCCATAAAGGGTCTACCGCTCTATTAAATGGATGCACAAATGGATGCATATCTGTAGAGGATAAATCTTCCTTTTCATACCAAGTTGCCGCTGGAAGAACGATGTCCGCATAGATTGGCGTCGTCGTCATTCTAAAATCTAAAGCGACTAACAAATCTAATTTTCCTTCTACTTCTTCACGCCATTCTATTTCCTCTGGCTTCATTTCTTCATTAGGTTGAGCAAACAAATTTGATGTCGATCCAAGTAAATGTTTCATAAAGTACTCTTGTCCTTTAGCGGAACTAGAGATTAAGTTCGAACGCCAAACAAATAAAGTTCGTGGAAAATTCTCAGATGCATCAGGATCTTCAATAGCGAATTTTGTTTGACCAGTTTTTAGTTGTTCAACTGTATGTCGAATGATTTCTTCATCTGTTTTCTTACCCGCTTTTGCCGCTTCTTCTGCAAAAAGTAAACTATTTTTATTAAACTGCGGATAAGACGGTAACCAACCTAGTCTTGCTGCAAGCACATTATAATCTGCCGGATGTTTATACCTGGAATTCCCTCCTAATGGTGACTGTAATGAATCCGTGCCCGCCTCCTCATATTTCCATTGATCAGTAGCAAAATAGAAGAAAGATGTCGCATTTTGTAGTCTAGGTGGCGCTTGCCAATCTCTAGCAAAAGCAATATTATTCCAACCTTCAATCGGTCGACATTTTTCCTGACCTACATAATGAGCCCAGCCACCACCATTTACTCCCTGGGAAGCAGTTAACGTGACTAAGTTTAAAATCGCTCTATAGATGGTGTCACTATTAAACCAATGGTTTATTCCTGCCCCCATAATAATCATGGAACGTCCGCCTGTATCTAGTGCATTTTGGGCAAACTCGCGGGCAATCTGGATAACCAGTTCAGGTTTAACATTTGTAATTATTTCTTGCCATGCAGGTGTGTAAATGGATGTTTCATCATCATACCCATTCGCCACATGTTGTGCACCTTCTCTTTTTACACCATACTGACTAAGCATTAAATCATACACTGTTGCAACAAGGCACGTCGAACCGTCAGCAAGCGTAACCTTTTTCACTGGAATTGAACGAGTAAATGTTCCGTCTCCTTGATCATTGAAAAAAGGGAAAACAATGTCCGTCCACTCCGCACCATGATCGACCACTGACATAGCAGGATCAATCAATGTTCCATCTTCATTTTCTAAAATTAAATTCCATTTCGCTTCTTCTTCCCAGCGCTGCCCCATCGTTCCGTTTGGGACTATGATATTTTGCGTATTTCCATCAATAATGACAGGTTTCCATTCTGCATTGTCGGTCTCAACACCCAAATCACTCGCACGCAAAAAACGCCCCGCTTTGTATGTATCTTCATGCTCATCCAACATAATTAGAAAAGGCATATCTGTATATTGCTTCGCATAATTAATAAATGTTTCTTCTTGCCTCTTCACGTAGAATTCATCTAAAATAACATGGGTCATTGCTTGTGCTACCGCTGCGTCCGTTCCAGGATTTGCAGCAATCCAGTCATCTGCATGAGTAACACTTTCCGCATAATCTGGTGCAACGGAGACTACTTTTGTCCCTTTATAACGAACTTCAGTTAAAAAATGTGCATCAGGCGTTCTTGTTAATGGCACATTCGATCCCCACATAATAATATATCCAGCATTAAACCAATCACTTGATTCCGGTACATCGGTCTGTTCGCCCCAAATTTGCGGTGAAGATGGAGGTAAGTCAGCATACCAATCATAAAAACTTAACATTTCTCCACCCAATAATGATAAAAACCTAGCTCCTGAAGCGTAACTAACCATTGACATTGCTGGAATTGGTGTGAACCCAGCAATTCGGTCTGGTCCGTATTTTTGAATTGTATAAATTAATTGCGCGGCAATTAGTTGGGTAGCATCACGCCAACTAACTCGGACATGCCCACCTTTCCCGCGTGCTTGTTTATATGTACTAGACTTTTCTTCATCTTCTACAATGCTCGCCCATGCTTTGATAGGATCTCCGTACTCCTGTAAAGCTTTTTGCCACATATTCCATAGCTTCCCACGCATATAAGGGTATTTCACTCGAAGTGGACTATATTCATACCACGAAAAGGAAGCTCCACGTGGACATCCTCTTGGTTCAAATTCTGGCATATCTGGTCCACAGGAAGGGTAATCAATTTGTTGATTCTCCCAGGTAATTACACCGTTTTTTACGAACACTTTCCAGCTACATGAACCTGTGCAGTTAACCCCAT
>NZ_JBPPZG010000031.1:15077-27750 GCF_051918545.1 Pseudogracilibacillus amylolyticus (SeqCode)
GTTGTTCGAACTACTTTATCATGCGACCAACGCTCTCTGTACATATTTTCCCATTCTCGACTTTTTTCTTCTAGAGCCGACCAATTTCCTGAATATCGCTCAACTGGCTTAAAATATTTTAAACCTGTTTTTCTTTTCATTGAAACCGTTCACTCCTTTGTTTAGGCAGAATGACAATCAACCCAATTTTCTATAGTCTACTAAAATACGACAAACTCTCCTATTAGGGAATCGCCTAATTTTGGGATATATTTCCCCTATTTTGATATAGATAAACTTTTTTCAAGCGTTTAGTATAATAAACTACAAATTTAGTTGTAATTCTCCGGGTGGATATTTCACTTGGTTTGACGTGAGTATTCATGAAAGTATCGGGGGAAACATGAATTTTTGGTGATTCGAATATCCACATTTTTTGTGAATATCTTGATGTTGGCGGGATTAAAATCATTTCATTAGTATAAGGAGAATCCTCTAATGTTGCATTTACAAACCATGAAAGATCTATCACATAATGGCTAAGCGGATGAGCATCATTACCGAAATTTATCAAGAAGAACGATTACTATAAAATTTTACTTCTTCTAATTAATTTCCAATTACATTTCTTCTATTTTGTCCAATAGAAATATAGTACAATGGTTAAAAAGATCTATTGTACATATATTGCGGAAGGAATCTTTGATGAAAATACATTGCACCTTTTAAAACAAATTTTAATGTCGTGAAAGACTATGAGAAATATTTAAGTGTTTGTGATACTGTCTGGCAACAATTTATGGAAGCTGAGTTAGGAGGAAATTAAGTTGATAGTTAGAGAGCGAAGTAAAGATTTTGTTATGATTGAACAACATCATCACGCATCTATTTCTGGAATGCTTTTTACCTATTTAAAAGAAGATTTCGTAACAGACTTAAACTGGAAAGACGATATTGAATTTGCGATTTTTCAACATGACTGTGGTTGGGTTCCTTTTGATAAAGCGCCATTTTGGGATGATAAAGGAAATGCACCATATTCTTTTACAAATTTCCCTAAAAAACCGAAAACTGTTTTATATGAACATGGAATCAATAAAGTAGAAGATCACTCGTTGTATGCCGCTTTATTATGCAGTAAACATTACACTTCATTTTTGAAGAAAGATTCGACACCTTTAGCGATAGATTTTATTGAAAATGAAAAAAATCGCCAAGAACGACTAAAAAAGAAAATTATTGGATTTAATGAAAAACAATTTAGTTTACATTACGAATTAATAAAGTTTTTTGATGACCTCTCGTTATATATTTGTCTCAATGAACCCGGTGTACAAAAAGATAGTGAGCATCCCTTTTTTAAGAGTAGAATTTCACTACCACAATATTTTGGGGGTGGAAATCTACATTTAAACTGGGCTTCGCATAATAAATTGGAACTTGAGACAGAACTTTTTCAACCGGATTTAACAGTACAATTAAAACAAAAGGTGATTTCTAAAGAAGATATTTTAAAGGATGGATTACAAAAAACTTACAGAAACACACAGATAGAAAAAGTATCTTTTAAAATTGTATAATTTCCTGTTGCGACTCATCAGCTGTGCTTGGTACACTAAGGCAAACTTTTCGGTCATTAAGCCGACTGGCCCCTTACTCTATCATCACTACTATACTAGATTGGATTGGATCCACGAGATAATTAATCGAAGATCATCACTTTACTCGTGCTCTTTCAACAAGAGGATCACGTTAAACAATGTTTTTCGAAAATAAAAAACTCCAGTTTCCCGGAGTCTGTAGATTAACTTATTTTTTGTTGTAAATCTCTCATTGCTGTATTTAATTCTTCCGCCATCACATCTAATGCTTCTTTTTTTGGTAATTCATTGTTTAAATAAATTGGCTTACCAAAAATTATTTTCGGTCGTTTCCATTTAAACAACTCTTTAAAATTATTTGGCCCTACATAAGCTGCTGGCACAATTGGAGCCTTAGAATAACTAGCAATTGTTACAGCGCCACGCTTTAATGGCACATCTTCAGTCGTTCTAGTTCCGCTCGGGAAAATACCTACTATTTCTCCCTCTTTAATCAACCGCATCGGTATCTTAATAGAACTAGGACCAGGGTTTTCCCGGTCTACCGGAAATGCATTCAAACCATTCATTAACCATTTCAAAAATCCAGATTGAAATAGCTCCTTTTTTGCCATATAGTGTACCTTTGTTGGCAAAATCGAAATACCTAGCCATAATATATCAACCCATCCTGAATGAGTACAAGCTATTACATACCCAGTGTTTTCGGGTAAATTTTCTTTTTGATAAACCTTCAAAAAACCAAACAGACTAAGTATAAATTTTAATAAATATCCTGCAATGAAATAAAGCATCTAGTTCCCCTCTTTACATTCAATCTTTACATTTCTACTTTACCATAAGCACGAAATATGTCGAGAGGAAATTATTCTATAGAATCATGAGGGGACTGTAATATCTCTGAATCAAGTACATGCGCTGGATTAGTTACATTTTCGCTGATTTTTTGTTCAAATTCACTGAATTATCGGGATTGACGCTGATTTCATATCTGGAATCGCTGAATTGAACTGCAATATCGCTGAATCACATACACGCGCCGGATTAATTACATTTTCGCTGAATTTTTGTTCAAATTCGCTGTATTATCGGGATTGACGCTGATTTCATGACTGGAATCGCTGAATTGAACTGCAATATCGCTGAATCATATACATACGCCGGATTAGTTACATTTTCGCTGAATTTTTGTTCAAATTCGCTGTATTATCGGGATTGACGCTGATTTCATGACTGGAATCGCTGAATTGAACTCCAATATCGCTGAATCACATACACGCGCCGGATTAATTACATTTTCGCTGAATTTTTGTTCAAATTCGCTGTATTATCGGGATTGCCGCTGATTTCATGACTGGAATCGCTGAATTGAACTGCAATATCGCTGAATCAACTGAATGCGCTGAGTTTTTACAAAATCTTTCCCCGAAAAACACACTTTATAATCTATTTTTTCTCAATCTTAAAAGTCGAACTTAGCACTGCCCAATTTTGCGGAAAGGCATTACCCAACACCCAGTAACTAACCCCACGAAGGCCATAAGCTTTGGCTGTATCATATTTCACCTGGACGCTACGAGCATCTTCAAACCATACTTCATGTGCTTGCCCCTGTTCATCTGTATAATAGAAAAAAGGCGACTGGTATGTTTCATTGTATTGAATTTGTGCTCCGTAACGAGTAGCAAGATGAACCGCTTCCTGGGGGCTAAGTGTACGCGCGAGGGTTCCCTCTACCCAAGGGATATTCCAATCCCGACCATAAAGTGGAACACCCATCAAAATTTTCTCTGGAGGAATCTCTGTAACCGCATAATCAAGAACATCTCTCACTTTATTAATCGGGGCAATAGCTAGCGGACTTCCACCGGCCCATCCCCATTCATATGTCATTAAGACAACAAAATCAACTATTTCTCCATGCGCCCGATAATCATGTGCCTCATATAACGTACCACGTTGCTCCCTACTTTCTTTCGGTGCAAGTGCAGTTGATACGGAGTAATTTGGATGTAGTCGTTCGACAACTCTTCTTAAGAAAGCATTGTAATTCTCACGATCCTGTGGATAAACATATTCAAAGTCAATGTTTAAACCTTGGTAATTCTTTGCTTCCATCTCTCTTAAAATATTGGTGATTAATATTTCTTGTACATCCGGGTTACGTAGAATTGCTGCAGCTAAGTCAGAATTGAATCCATTCTGAAAATTCGTTATTACAAGTAATGGAGAGGAATTTGTCATTTGTGCAGCATTAAGTACCAATTCATCGTTTAAAGGTGTTAAACTTCCGTCTTCTCTAACCTGATAAGAAAATGGGGTTAAATAAGTGAAAAAACTGCCTAAAGCTAAAACTTCATTTCTTCCTTGCTCATTAAACGTCGTCGTATAAGCATTTACTTCTGTCTCCTCTTTTGATTTAATTGGAATCTTCAGTTGCTGACCAGGATAAATTATCGCATTCATCGGTAGTTGATTCAATTCATTAATTTGTGCGGTTGTACTGCCATATCTCTTTGCAATAAAAAAAATGGTGTCGCCAGGTCGGACTTGATAATAAAAATATGGTATGTGTAACATTCTTCCAACGTAAATTAAATTCGGGTCTGTTATATTATTCGTTTCCATTAACTCTTGTAAAGTTACTCCAAATCGCTCGGCAATACGGATCAAATTATCCCCAGGTTCAACAACATAATCTATATTAGGAGTTGGAATAACAAGAGATTGACCAACTGTTAATATATTTTCTGAAGTTATCTGATTTGCTAATGCAATTTGGGTAATTGTCGTGTCATACATTCTCGCCAATCGCCAAAGGGTGTCCCCACTTTCTATGACATGGATTCTCATCAAGATCCCCTCCATTTTATGCTAATACCATATTTATGCGCTATACGTGCCATTTATTAAAACTGATATTTAAACACAAAATGAAAACAATAATAATGCGTGTTCAAAAAGGAGGATAAAAAGGATCCGTCGGCTAAAGGCGCTGACGTCCTGTCAGCAACACCGACACTAGCACGTCCTGTGCGTCGGAAGTTCGAGGAGGAGAAGCTTAGAGCAGCGGAATGTATGCATTTAGATACATGAGCATACGTTCTTGCACGCAGAAAAAGTGCTTTCCTTTTTCAAGGAGCGGAGAAGCAAGCCAACGAAGAAATTCGCAGTGTCATTTTTACCGGACTTTTTGAACATCCTCTAATAATGGAGGTGAAAACATTGAAAATCCCCACAATTGAAGTACAAGACAATGGTCCTTATCAGATAAAAGGATCTTTTAATTTAATTGATGCAAAAGGAAATGCGTATGAAGTTGAAAATGATATTTCTTTATGCCGTTGTGGACACTCCGATAATAAACCATTTTGTGATGGAACCCATGAAGAAATTAATTTTAAAAGTGAACCCCGGGCTGAAAAGCTAATGGTAGAAGTCTAATCTTATTAAAATCCGCCTACTTTCTGAAGGTTTTTCCTATAGAAGGTTTGCGGATTTTCGCAAATAGTTATTTATAAATTAATTTCCACAAATCTTCTACCGTCACAAAATAATACCCCTCTTGTTTTAAGTATGTTAATAACTCGTCTAATGCAGCAGCTGTTTCAGGTACATTACCTGCTGCATGCATTAAAACAATAGAGCCTGGATGTAAATAATCAAGCACATTTGCTTTAATTTCTTGCTTTGATATTCCTTTCCAATCTTCTGAATCGATCGACCAACCAATCCCTCGATATCCCATTTCCCTTAATTTGATAACCATCTTTTCATTCAACGCTCCATATGGTGCTCGGAATAAATTTGTTTTAACACCAACAACTGACTCTATCTCCTTTTCATTTTGGTTAATTTCCCAGACCATGTTTGCGACTCCTGTTTTTGTTAACTCAGGATGCCAGTAAGTATGATTGCCAATTATATGCCCTTCATTATAAATACGCTTTACAATATGTGGATATTTATTAACACGAGAACCTAATAAGAAAAAGGTTGCTTTAACGTCATGTTTTTTTAATACGTCTAAAATTTGTGGGGTATATATTTCATCAGGAGCATCATCAAATGTAAAAGCAATAACTTTTTCATTTGTTTCTGCTTTATATATCATAGTGTCGGGATATTTAATTTGTAATGGATAATTGGATACCGTTGTTGCATCTGTTTCGATTGGTAAATAAAGAATCCAAAATGAGAAAATAATGATTAAAAAACGACCAAAGTTACTCACAGTTATCTTCCCTCACTAATATAATGTACTTATTATTTTACGTAATATAACAGCGACTATACTAGAAAACTTGGCTTATCGCCAAGTTTTTATGACGAAAGCCAAAGTTGCACTTGTGAAGTAAGAAAGTTTTATACTTACCTTCCAAAAAAATCCGAACTATACATTCTTGTATACGTTCGGATTTCTTAAATTTATTGATAAATTTCATAAAACTGCGGCAAACGATTCACCATGTCTCCACATCTAGATATTGGCGAATGACTCAACATTTTGAAAATCGACTCGACATCATTGAAAATGACTCGAAACATAGAGATTGAACTGGCATTTTCCTTAGCAATTAGATTGATTAGATTTTTACTGTATCTTAGTCAGTCCTTTGTTTAAGCTTTTTCAAAAGTTACTTCTTGTGATGGGACTACAGGTCGTTTTATAAACAGGGCTAAAATTAAAGCGACTACTGCAAAGATGGTTGATATAAAAAATGAAAAATTGATTCCCTCTAACAAAGCTAAATGTTCAATTGAATATTTAGTAATCAGTTCACCTGATGCTACTTCCTGTGATAGTTCAACCCCAGCATTATTTGATCGAACTGTCATTATTGTTAATATTATAGCTGAACCAATTGCCCCTGAAACTTGCTGTAACGTATTGTTCATCGCCGTACCATGAGGGTTTGCTCTCATTGGAAGTTCATTTAGACCATTCGTCATAACAGGCATCATCACTAAGGACATTCCAAACATTCGAATTGTATAAAGTGCCATTAAATAAAAGTAGCTATCTTCCATAGTTAAATCACTCAGCATATACGTACAAACAGTTAAAATAGTTAAACCTGTTATTGCAAGAGTTCTTGCCCCAAACTTATCAAATAATCTACCAGTTATTGGTGACATAATCCCCATCAAAATTGCTCCCGGCAACATTAATATACCTGAATGAAATGGTGATATTTCCCTAACAGTTTGTATATATAAGGGCGTTAAAAGCATTCCAGAAAACATAGAAGCCGAAATTGTAACTGAAATGACGGATGATAAAGCAAACATTGGGTACTTATAAATTCTAAAATCTAACATTGGCTCTTTCAATTTCATTTGATGTAAAACAAATATTACTAAACAAATGGCCCCAATAATAATTGTGCCATATACATGGAAGGAGCCCCATCCACTATCTGCAACCGAACTAAATCCATATAATAGTCCTCCAAATCCAATACTGGAAAGAATAATGGATAAGATATCTAACTTAATTTCTCGATTTGGTGTAATATTTTTCAATCTAAAAGCAGCATATGCAAAAGCTAAAATTCCAAATGGTAATATAATTGCAAATAATGTTCTCCACGAATAATGTTCAATTATCCATCCGGAAAGCGTCGGTCCAATTGCTGGAGCAACAAACATCACAAGCCCGAATATTCCCATCGCTGTTCCCCGTCGTTCAACCGGAAAAGCAATTAAGATAACATTCATCAATAATGGCATCATTAAACCTGAACCAGATGCTTGTAACATCCTGCCTACAATAAGTACGAAAAAACTCGGTGCGATCATTGATACCAACGTACCTAATGTAAATAAACCCATCGCCCATAAAAAAATCGAACGATTCGTAAATCGCTGAATGAAAAAAGCACTCGCTGGGATTAAAATTCCATTCACTAACATATAACTAGTCGTAACCCACTGTACTTTTGAAGGAGAAACTGAAAACTCTGTCATAATTGTCGGTAATGCAATATTTAATAAAGTGTTATTTAAAAGTGCAGCAAATGCACCAATGAATAAGATAGCTATCATACCATATGGTGGATTTTCGTGTATTTTCTTTATATCCATTTACGTTCCTCCAAAGCGCAATATACTCACTCTTACAATTTTAAACCTAGCGTATAAAACTTGCAAACATTTTATTCTTTTTCATTATAAATGTTGTGATACAAGTACAAATGTAATAAAATAATTTATACTATAGGTATAAAAGGTGATACAACTCCATGGATGAGCGAAAAAGAAATGTTATTTTAACTGCTAAAAAAGTTTTCTCAACAAAAGGATATCAAGCCTCTTCTGTTCAAGATATTTTTGAAGCATGTAATATCTCGAAAGGAACTTTTTATAATTACTTTTCCTCAAAAAATGATTTTTTAATCTCGTATATGGATTTAGCGAGGGAAGAAGAATTCAAAAGGCGAGAGTCTATGTTGGACAAATATGATAAATCAAACAAAGATATTTTCATAAAGCAAGTTTTAGTACGTGTCGAAATAATGAACGAATTTACGTTACTCCCAATTTATGAAGCAGCATTTCACTCCGATGATGTTGACTTAAAAGACTATATAAACAAACGTTTGATTGAAGAATTATCTTGGTTAGCCGATCGACTTGGAGAGATTTATGGAGATAAAGCGATGCCATATGTTTCTGATTGCGCGGTGATAATGCATGGGATGATTCAAAATATGCACTTTGCTTGGAAAACCATTTCAAAGAAAAAAATAAACCTTACGATGCTGATACAATATGTTGTCCGTCGCATGGATACTATCATAGAGGATTTAATTAAAAGTAAAGAAATCTTTTTAAACGAGAGCGATTATCCTTTTTTAAAAACGAACTTAAAAAACGAAACAAAACAGACATTGCTTTCCCAATTATATAAATTAATTAGTACTTTGGGTACTAACAATCCAGCCTTAAAAGAATATATAGAATTTCTAATCGAGGAAGTACAATTAAGAAAACCACGTATACACTTATTAAGCAGCATAGAAGAGATCATTAAGACTGAAGCGGCAAATACGAAATATGAAAAAGCTATTCATCATATTTCACTTCAATTAAACAAATTCATAAATGAAAAAAACTGTCCTCCCTCTAATTGAGAGAACAGTTTTTTATTAAGCAAATTCTTCTATTACTTTTATTAATTGATCAACATATTTTTCGCACGCTTCTTTTGTTTCTGCTTCTACCATTACACGAATTAACGATTCTGTTCCTGAAGGTCGAACTAATACTCGACCAGAGTCACCTAACTCATCTTTCACACGCTCAATTTCTGCGACAATATTTGAGTTATGTAAGGCTTGCTCTTTATTCATGACACGAACATTCTTTAATACTTGTGGATAAACTGTCATACCCTCAGCTAATTCAGATAATGATTTTCCTGTTTCTTTCATAATATCGATAAGCTGAATCGCAGTTAGCATGCCATCCCCACTTGTACTATGGTTTAAGAAAATAACATGCCCAGACTGTTCCCCGCCAAAATTATATTCTCCTTCAAGCATTTTTTCCAGTACATAACGATCTCCTACATCAGCGGAAACTATGTTTATACCTTCTTTCTCTAATGCTTTATGGAATCCTAAATTGCTCATAATCGTTGTCACAACAGTATCTTTGTTTAATTGATTTTTTTCTTTCAAATAACTCGCACAAATATACATGATTTGATCACCATTCACTATATTTCCTTTCTCATCAACGGCAATCAATCTGTCACCATCCCCATCAAATGCAAGACCTATATCCAATTCTTTCTCTTTAACCATTGCTTGAATATTTTCCGGATGGGTTGAACCGACTCCATCATTAATATTAGTACCGTTAGGATTATTTCCAATAGTATATATTTCTGCATCAAGATCAGCAAATAAATGAGCTGCTAAACTTGATGTCGCCCCATGAGCACAATCCAATGCGATATGAATATCGGTAAAGTCATTGTCTACAGTCTCTTGTAAATAAGACAAATACTTTTGTGAACCTTCAAAATAGTTACTTAGCACTCCAATATCTTTACCGACAGGGCGAGGCAGATTATCCTCCAAGTCCATTAGACGTTCAATTTCCGCTTCACGTTCATCTGTTAATTTAAATCCATTTGGGCCAAATATCTTAATCCCATTGTCTTCAAATGAATTATGGGAGGCAGAAATCATAATTCCCATTTGTGAATTTGTAACTTTTGTTAAATAAGCTACTCCGGGAGTCGATATTACTCCGAGACGCATTACTTCTGCTCCGATAGAAAGTAAACCAGCGATAAGTGCTCCTTCAAACATTGGGCCTGAAATTCTCGTATCTTGTCCTATTAACACTTTTGGGTTTTTTCCTTCTTTAGAAAAAATATACCCTGCTATTCTCCCAATTTTAAACGCAATTTCAGGTGTTAAGCTTTTATTTGCAATACCTCTAACACCATCAGTTCCAAAATATTTTCCCAATCTTTACCTCTCCTTTATCCTGTACTCCAGGAAATTTCAAACTGAGCGATTAATAAATTTACCTAGTCTTCAATTCTAACTGTTACGGTATTGAATTCTGGTTCAAACTTGATGTTTTCTGGGCCATTTACATTTAGCTCAACTTTATGCTCTCCTTCTTCAAGTGCACCTACATCTATCGAGGTTGTAATATCTTCTTTCTGCAAAGCCTTGATTAATTCGTCACTACCTTTGGCCGTTATATCGACAAGCTCCTCCGCCGGATTCACGAAAGTAACATTGTCTGCATTGTCGCCTTTTTTATCAATTGGAACTTCTTTAAATACTTTTGATTCGCTTAGTTCAACAATAACATCTATCGTTTCATTATTAGCTACAACACCTTCTGGTAAGTCTAACTCTACTTCGTACGTATCCGTTTTATCAATATCGGCCATGTCGATTTCAATTGTAGATATTTCTGTTATCTCATTTAGAATTTCACGTTTTCCAAAAATCTCTATTTCTTGTTCAGCCTCCAATTTCTCCAATTTTAAGCCATCAGGTAAATCTCCTTTTGTTTTAATCGTTAGAGGAACCTTCTTACTAGGGCGTTCAACTGGAATAGAGACTGTAACACTTGCAGGTTCGACAAGCACATTAAGGTCATTCCCTTGAATATCGTAAACACTAACTGGAACTTCTCTGTTACGAATTGATTCCTTCAGGTCAGTTACATCGACAAATATTTTCACCATGGCAATTTGTTCAATAATACTTTCCGAACTAATAATTGTTACATAACCTGGTGACACTTCAGGTTCACCAATTTCATATCCGAGTGGTAGACTATCCATATTCAATAAATCAACACTTACAGCAAAATCCTTTGAAGCACGTTTTTCAATTACAACATCTATCGTTTTTGGCTCAATATATGCAGTTAAATCATCCGGCATATTTTCATATTCTATTTCTACTGTGTGTTCTCCTTCACCAAGTTCTTGTAAATCGACAAAAACTGTGAAATTTCTTTGTCTAACAATTGGTGTCAACACACTAGGTTTTCCTTCTAGCGATACTTTTACATGTTCAGGTACACCACTTACAACGTATTGATCCGCATCAATCTTAATATCCAAAGGCATATCTTCAATTACTTGAACTTCATTTGAAGCCCCTGGAAGCAGCCGTGAATCATTTTTTGTTGTATCTGTTTCGACCGTTACAAAAAGATATAGCGTAACAGCGAGAACTAATGAAATTATTCGTATAAACCATTTACTTTGAAATAATTTATCCATTTTTTCTCCCCCTCCAATTGAGTGGATTAACTTCAGGGGTTTTCATTGATTGTGAAAGACTTTTTAGTAAAATATTTGAAAGTCTATCCTCATCGATATCTCTTATTAGCTCTCCATTTTTTGTACAAGAAATTGCACCTGTTTCTTCTGATACAACAATTGTTAACGCATCAGTAACTTCACTAATACCTAAAGCAGCACGGTGCCTCGTACCTAATTCTCTAGAGATCGATGCACTTTCTGAAAGGGGCAAATAACATGCTGCTGCAACAATTTTATTATCTTTTATAATAACTGCACCATCATGGAGTGGCGTATTTGGAGTAAAAATATTAGTTAACAACTGATTCGTTAACTCGCCGTTTATTGAAATACCAGTTTCAGCATATTCCCCAACGCCAGTTTCTAATTCAATCGTTATTAAAGCACCAATTCGTCGCTTCGCCATGTACAGACATGAAGTCACGATGGAAGTACTTATCTTTTCAATTACTTCTTCCTCCGAGCGAGTTCCTCTAGAAAAAATACTCCCTCTACCTAGCTGCTCCAGTGCTCTCCGTAGTTCAGGCTGGAATAGAATGATGATGACAAGAAATCCCCATAAGATAGCTTGGTTCGTTATCCATTGAATCGTTTGCAAATTAAATAAAATACTTAATAGCCAAACGATGATAACTACTAATATTCCTTTAAGTAATTGAATCGCTTTAGTTCCGCGAATTATCATTATTAATTTATATAAAACATACCAGACGATCGCAATGTCTACGCCGATTCTGATTATATTAACGAGATCAAAACCCCCATCAAACACGCCGACACTTCCTTTGACTAAGAAAAAGTATTTGATATATGAAACATATTATAACATATTACTAAATGGACATGTTAGATACAACAACTTTATATAAAGATTACGAAGTTTAAGAAAACCTGAAGATGGAACTCTTTTTGAAGATTTACGCTTCTATGTGTTTGAAGACTTGATAGCACGTGACGAAAAGTGCTACGTTTAAATTCAACCATCTGAATCTGACAGCTTTTAAGTAATCACGAGCAAAAAAGAACGTTTAAACATGGTAAGGTATTGTCACGACCATCCTTAGGTGAGCGCAGGTAAAAACAGGCATGTTTTACTCGGAATCATAACCGTTTTAGAAAAGCGCAAGAAAAAAGGGAAGTTTATTTCAGTTTTAAGAGGATGTTCAAAAAGTCCGGTAAAAATGACACTGCGAATTTCTTCGTTGGCTTGTTTCTCCGCGGCTCATGTATCTAAATGCATACATTCCGCTGCTCGAAACTGCGCCGCCTCGAACTTCTTGAT
>NZ_JBPPZG010000032.1:0-27637 GCF_051918545.1 Pseudogracilibacillus amylolyticus (SeqCode)
AAAGCATATATGAATAATACACCTGTATGGGGAGATGTATACAGTATCCCGTTTGAAGACATGCAAAAACTTCAAGCACCCGTATTAAATATTGGTCCATTTGGAAAAGATGCACATAAATTAACAGAACGCCTCCATAAAGAAAGTGCATTTGTTTACACGCCATATGTGCTAAAAAAAGTTATTAAAAGTCTTTTTGTGAAAAATAAATTGGAAGTATAAAGAAGAAAAGAGCATCCAAAAAAAGATGCTCTTTTCCATATGAAATAATGAGGAATTTCTTAGAATATTCAAAAACACTGCAATTTATTTTAAGGTTAGTCCATTTTCCAAGAAACTCTATTTCCAGTGTCTACTAGCTCTTTAATAACAGCCTCATATGCATTTTGTTCACTTGATTTTGCCAGTTTAACACTTATAGCTCCGACTAACTTACCATAATGGTTTAAAATTGGCGTTGCTATTGTTACAACATTCTTACTCCATTCATCCTCGCCAAAAGCATAACCCTGTTCTTTTATTTTTTCTAGTTGCTCATCCAATTTTGACCAGTCTAATTTTTCAACGTTCTTTTTATCTTCTGCTGACATGTTTGCTAACATAGCTAAATTTGCAATTCCTTTATCATAAGGGATGCGCAACCCAAGTTTATCATAGGTGCGAATTGTTTGGCTTACACAATCAATTCGTTCGATAATAATAGATTCCCCGGACTCTGGGCGACTTAAATAAACACTTGAATTAACAGTTCGCATTAAACTTTCAAGCTCTGGTCGGATATGGCTGATATAATCCATTGTGTCATAGACTTTTAATCCATACTCGAGCCAGACAGATCCCAAGGTATATAGCTTTCTTTCTTTATCCTGCTTAATCATTTTATGTTTCATCATTGCATGTAGAATACGATGCAATGAGCTTACGGGTAGATCGCATCGGTTAGATAGTTCAGTGATGGATAAATATGGAATAGGTTCCGTTGAAATAAAAACATCAACAATTTTCATAATTCTATCAATAGATTGCAAAATAAATCAACTCCCCAAAAACGAAATAACAGAGCGCAGTTAAAATACTATCTTTATAGAGAATAACGTATTTAGTTATGATTATCTACTTAAAAAATAAAAATGTATAGAACTATGAAATTTTCTTGTCAAAATAAAAACCTATTTTCTATATTATCAGAGTAATTAATTTAACTTAAAAAGAGTCTATTTAATCATAACAATTTAACGGAGTTTAAGAGAGGAAAAAGACTAAAAATTTAAATTGACAAATTATTTAGAGTAGAATATAATAAAACTACCATTAAACAGAAATCTTTTCCGGTAAATGGAAAACTTAAATGGAAAGCGATTTCAATTCATCATTAGGGGGAAAGAAAAGTGTTCAAAAATATTATTGTAAAAAAACCAGGGAAAAGTTATATTAACGGACTTACGACAAGTGATTTAGGAATCCCGGATTATGAACTCTTGATACAACAACATAATGCATATATTAAAGCATTAATAAAATGTGATGTACAAATTACGGAATTACCAGCAAATGAAGCGTTCCCGGACTCCACGTTTGTTGAAGATACTGCGGTACTAACGAAAGATTTCGCAATTATTTGTAATCCCGGTGCCGAGTCACGTAACGAGGAAACAAAAGAAATTGAGCCCGAATTAAAGAAGTTTTATGATACCGTCCATTATATTGAATCACCTGGATATGTCGATGGTGGGGATGTTTTACAAATTGAGAAAAAATTTTATATTGGTTTATCTGATCGTACAAATCGCCTAGGTGCTGAGCAATTTAAAGAGATTGTCGAACAGTATGGGTATGAAGCAACGATCGTGGAATTGGAAGAATTCTTTCATTTAAAAACAGGTATTTCTTATTTAGGGAATAATACCGTCGTCGTTGGTGGTGAATTCATCGATCATCCGATTTTCAATGAATATAAAAAAGTAATTGTTCCAAAAGAGGAAGAGTATGCTTCCAACTGTATCCGTGTTAATGATTACGTTATTGTTCCAGAAGGTTTTACGAAGACAATTGCCAACATACAAAAAGCAGGATTTAAAACGATTGAAGTACCAATGTCTGAGTTTCAAAAACATGATGGCGGCTTAAGTTGTTTATCATTACGATTTTAATGAGCAATCATATAAAAAGGAGGAAATTGAAGTGAGGAAAAGAAGTCTATTTATTTTTGGTATTATTTCCTTGATGGTGCTGCTCGCGGCATGCTCAGATGATAGTAAGGGAAAAGGGACGGAAGAAAGCGCTGCATCATCCGGTGATGCGGAATATTTGATCCGCTTACCTCACATTGTATCAACGGATAACCCAGCCCATATTGCAGCAGAGAGTTTTAAAGAAGAGGTGGAAAAAGAGTCTAACGGAAGAATAGAAGTACAAATTTTTCCTAATGGCGAATTATATGCTTCAGACCGTGAGTTGATTGAGGCGTTACAGCTTAATAATATTGAAATGAGTTTAGTCGGGACTCCTTCACTAGGGAATTTTGATAAACGTTTTTATGTGCTTGATTTACCGTTTATTTTTAAAGATCGTGAAGTTCCTCGAGCAGCCTTAGCAGGCGAATTGGGGGAAGAACTTTCCAAAGGACTGGAAGATATTAATTTAAAAGCCCTTGGATATGGTTATGATGGTTTTCGTCATGTACTTAACAGTAAACACCCGATTGAAACCCTCGAGGATATGAAAGGTTTGAAAATACGGGTTCAAGAATCAGAAATACAAGAAGCACTATTTAATGCACTTGATGCAAACGCTTCACCATTGGCATACGGTGAATTATATAGTGCGCTTCAACAAAACATTTACGATGGGATGGATGGACCATTCGCTATGATTGATTCCGGTAAATTTGACGAAGTGCAACCTTATATGTCATTAACCGGGCATCAATACTCTGGCTTGATTTTTCTTATGAGTGCAGAAAAGTTCAATGAGCTTCCAGAGGATTTACAAGATGTGGTTATGACAGCGAGCTCAAATACGGAAGCGGAATATTATGAATTGGTTGATCAAGCAGAGGATACAATTCGTCAAGAATTAGAAGAGTCAATTGAAATCAATGAAATCAGTGAAGAAGAACGAAAAAAATTTATTGAGGCAGTTCAACCAGTTTATGACGAGTTTGCTGATATTGTGGGAGAAGACTTAATTGAATTGGCAAAAAGTGCTAATGAGTAATATTTGTCATTGGGGAAGCTGTCTTGCTTCCCTTTTCTAATAAAAAAACAAGGAGGAATGACGTTGAAACTGAAACAATGGCTTGATGTGAAGCTCGAAGAATGGTTACTAATCCTTAGTTTTATTTTCATTATTTTATTGGTTTTCCTTCAAGTAGTTTCCCGCTATGTTTTTAATGTCCCGGTCGGCTGGAGTTCCGAGTTATCGCGCTATTTACTAATTTGGATTACTTGGATCAGTGCAAGCTATGCGATTAGAAAGCAAGAACATATACGAATTACATTATTAGTGGACAGGTTTTCGCGAAGAGCAAAGAAAATAACCGAGCTATTTGTCATCATTGTTTGGTCTGCATTCGCTTTTGTAATGGCCTTTGTTGGAACCGAAGTAGTGTTATCACTTCAAATGATGGGCCAAAAAACGTCCACGTTAGGGATTCCAATGTGGGTGGTCTATTTAATTATTCCAATCGGTGGGGTATTGATGATTATTCGTTTGATCCAACAAGTCTATTTCGTTATTACTGATAATGAAAGTCTACCAAATTAATGTTTGTAATCTAACTAAGGAGACATCGTTATGACTATGATAATTTTATTCGGAAGCCTTCTATTACTGGTAATTTTAAGTGTACCGATTGGTATAGCCATTGGAATTGCTTCTATGTTAACTATATTTTTATCCGATTCTATTAATATGTCGATGCTTATACAAAAACTATTCACCTCCTTAGATTCATTCCCTTTACTTGCAATTCCATTTTTTATGTTGGCAGGTTTGTTGATGGGAAGAGGAGGTATCTCGCAACGTATTTTAACGTTAGCTAATCAACTCGTTGGTTGGATGATGGGTGGTCTTGCAATGGTGACAATCGTTGCTTGTACTTTCTTTGCAGCATTATCTGGTTCGGGACCAGCGACCGTTGCGGCAATCGGTTCTTTTATGATACCGGAGATGAAAAAAAGAAATTACGATAGCGGGTTCGCATCGGCTTTGACGGCAGCTGCAGGGAGTATTGGTGTTTTGATTCCACCAAGTATTCCGTTTATTTTATATGGAGTGATTAGTGGGGCATCAATTGGAGAATTATTTAAAGCAGGTATTATTCCAGGATTATTGATTGGTGTTGTATTAATGATCGTTTCTTATTTTACTATTAAAAAAGACGGCAAAGAAATTATTGTGGATGAAACAGACTATTCTTTCAAAGCATTGTTGAAAGCGATTTATGATGCGAAGTGGGCATTACTGGCTCCAATCATTATTTTAGGAGGAATTTATGGTGGTATTTTTACTCCTACAGAAGCGGCAGTTATTGCAATTATCTATTCCTTCATCATTGGTACATTTGTACACAAAGATTTAAACTGGAAAGAAATTCATGAAGGATTGATTGAAACGATCAAATTAACAGGTGCAACGATGTATATGATCGGAACTTCGATTGCATTTGCCTATTTGATTTCTACTGAACAGATCCCTATGAAAATTGCTAATTTCATCACATCTTTGACATCAAATGAAATTATCATTCTATTGCTGATTAATTTATTTTTACTCATTGTTGGGGCATTTGTTGATACCATTCCAGCTTTGGCGATGTTGACACCGATTTTACTACCGATCACGACTGCGATTGGTGTCGATCCAATTCATTTCGGTGTTATTATGGTAATGAACTTAGCACTTGGATTCATTACACCACCGTTTGGAGTCAATTTATTTATTGCGTCGTCTGTTGGTAAAACTCCGATTGAGAAAATGTTCAAGTCGATGGTGCCGATGATATTTGCTATGATTATAGCTTTACTTCTTGTAACGTATATTCCAACTTTATCACTATTATTTACGAATTGATGTTTTAGAGAGGATAGATAGAGATGAGACATTTATTGAACAAAAATGTACTGAATATTGAAATGTCTGGCATACGAAAAATTGCTAATAAAGTTGATCGTTCTCCAGATGTGATTAATCTAACTTTCGGTCAGCCTAATTTTCATACGCCTAAATATATCAAGGAAGCCGGTATCCAAGCGATTAAAGACAACCATACAGATTACACGGAAACGGCAGGTTTGCTGGAGCTAAGAGAAGCTGCTTGTAACTATATGAAACGGCACTATCAATTGAACTATGACCCTCATAAAGAAGCCATTGTGACTGTCGGAGCAAGTGAGGCGTTGGATATTACGTTCAGAACAATATTGAGTGAAGGATCTGAGGTCATTATCCCGACACCGGTGTACGTAGGATATGAGCCTTTAGTTCAAATGTGTAACGGGGTGTCCGTTTATGTTAATACGACGGAAAATGAATTTAAATTGACGGCAGATCTCATTGAAAAACATATTACAGAAAAAACGCGAGCAATTGTACTTCCGTATCCGAACAATCCAATGGGTTCACTCCTTACAAAATCTGAGGTGATGGAGATTGCCGACCTTCTTGCGGAAAAAGAAATCTTTATCGTTGCGGATGAAATATATAGTGAGTTAAATTTTGAAGAAAAGCATTTTTCAATAGGAGCCATTGATAAGGTTAGAGATCAAACAATCGTCATAAATGGAGTTTCAAAATCACATGCAATGACAGGTTGGAGGATCGGTTTTGCGTTTGCGCCTAACTATTTAATTGAAGAATTTTATAAAATCAAATCATTCATTACTGTTTGTGCTACCTCCATTAGTCAGTATGCTGCAGTTACAGCGCTTGAAAATGAGCAGGAAAGTGACGACAAAGTGCAGGAGATGAAAGATGATTATAAAAAGAGAAGAGATTATGTGTATGATCGTCTCGTGAAGATGGGGTTGGATGTGATTCGTCCGCAAGGCGCATTTTACATTTTCCCTTCTATTAAGAAGACTGGGCTTTCATCAATGGAATTCGTCGATCGATTGTTGGAAGAGGAAAATGTTGCGGTCATCCCGGGTAGAGCATTTTCTAAAGATGGGGAAGGGTACATCCGGATTTCCTATGCACAATCTTATAAGCAATTGGAGAAAGGCTTGGATGGCATTGAACATTTCCTCTCAAAAATACAAACAGAAAATGAGAGGAGCGGAGTTGATGCAATCAACAGAGGGTAAAAAGGTCTGGATCGTGGATATTGCTGGTCTAGATCATTCAAAAGAAATCGAAATATATAAAGCGAATAATATAGATTTTCTTTTGTCCACAGAGGAAACATGGGAAAAAGATCTTGAACTATTTGGTGAAAATGCTGATGTAGTCGTTGCGGAAGCTAGTATTTCTGTTGATGAGACATTTATCGAACAACTTACTAAATGCAAAGCGATATTGTCTTTTGGTACAGGGTTTAATCATATTGATATCGAAGCAGCAAAAAAAAGAAATATCACTGTTTGCAACTTGCCTGATTATTGTAGTGATGAGGTGGCAGATCACACACTATCGCTCATTCTTATGTTACTTCGCAGAGTTAAGGATTATAATAAGAACCTTAAATCTGGAAATTGGAATTCAATTAGCGTAAAACCATTACATCGTTTTCAAAACACGACGATTGGCTTACTCGGATTCGGAAAAATCGCCCAGAAAGTGGCTGACCGGTTAAATCCATTCGGTTTTACAATCATTGCCCATGATCAATATGTTGATGAGAATGTTTTCAGAGAAAAAAAGGTTGTTTCTGTTTCATTGGAAGAATTGTTTGAAAGGTCGAATTTAATTAGTTTACATGTTCCATTAACAAATGAAACTAGTAATTTATTAAATGAGGCAAATATGCGAAAATTACCGAAACATGCAATGATTGTAAATACATGTCGTGGAGGAATCATTGATGAAGATGCTCTAGTTCAGTTACTTAAGGAAGAGCATCTCTCCGGGGCAGGTTTGGATGTGTTTTTATTTGAATCTCCGAACAATAAACATGAACTATTTACGATGGACGAAATTATTGTTACCCCACATGCCGCATACTATTCAATAGAATCGGTTGAGGAAATGCAAACTAAAACTGCAGAAAATGCAATTAATGTAATTAGAAATAAGAAGCCACTGTATATCGTAAATTGATTTACTATATCATAATTGCTATCAAGAATTTTATATGAACAACATTCCTATGTGGAAGGATGTATACAGTATCCCGTTTGAAGACATGCAAAAACTTCAAGCCCCCGTTTTAAATATTGGGCCATTTGGAAAAGATGCACATAAATTAACAGAACACCTCCATAAAGAAAGTGCATTTGTTTATACACCGCACGTATTACAAAAGGTGATAGAAAAATTATATGTAAAAACAGAATTAGTAGTGTGATTTAAAACTGGCATCTGTCGATTGGCGGATGCCAGTTTTAAAGTATGAGTAGACGTTTAGTGGGTTCGTTCGTCATGCCGAATGAATTCTCAAGCTGCGGGGTCGATCTCTCAAAGCGCAGTGCGGTAAGAAACAGTGCTTAATAAAGGTAAAACATTCATTGCAGAATTTGGAAGAAAAAATGAACAAAAAAGGGTCGTTATTAGTGGTAATCTGATACTATATGCTTTATGGTAACATTAACGTATCAAAAAGGGGTGCAGGCGATATGATTTATGAATTTAGAATTACATTAAAAGATGTAGGTGTACCAGTTTGGCGTGATGTGCAAATTTCAAGCGATGCCAGTTTGTATGATTTACACGAACTGATTCAAAACTCTTTTGAGTGGTTGGATATGCATTTATATACTTTTTTTGTTAAAAAAAGAGATGGTAAATCAGTTGACGGAATTGAAATTGTTCCAGATGATCCAGAAGAATTTGAGTCAATTTTTGATGTTGAAAAACACATAGATACTGAAGAAACAATTGCGGACTGGTTTTTAAAAGTAAAAGACAAGATGAATTATGTATATGATTTTGGTGATAATTGGGAACATGAAATTGTGTTAACGAAAAAAATCGACCAAGAAGATGGTGCGTTTTATCCAAGATGCATTGATGCTAAAAACCTGACTCCTGATGAAGATAGCAGGAGTGAAATTATTATGGGTGAATTGGATCTTGAGTATGATGATAGCGAAGAATTAATCGCTGAAATAAATGATGAAATCCGTTATATGGAAATGTCGGATGAGGTAATGTCTGAAGATCATTGGCCAAAAACATTGGAGAAAGCAAAAGAGTTTCAGCAATTAAAGCCCTGGGAAGTTATGACAGATGAGCAGATATTTGCGATTGAAGATCCAATTACGGGTGAATATTTATTTTGTAGTGTTCTTGGACAAGCAGATGAAATGTATGGTTTAGCAGTATATATCGGGGCAGATGGATTGTACTCCTTACTTGACTCCTTCGCTGGTATAAAAGATTCAAGTGAAATATTTAAATTTCAACGCAGTTTACTCCTTAGTTTTGAAAATAGAAATGACTTAGAAAAGGCGGAGTATGAATTAATCAAAGCCTATGACATGACTTTTCGTGGTAAAAATGCTTGGCCATCCTTTGTGAGTTTTGAACCTGGCTTTTATCCTTGGACGATGGATCACGATGAAGTAAGGCAAATGTATCTTGCGTTAGCCGAATCAATCAAGATGTTTGAAAGAATTAAAGAAGGCTTTCGTCTGCCTCATATACCAACAGACGAAAAGATATTAGTGAGATATACAAAGAGTGACTATGAGAACTTTAATGAAATGGTATTGGATATGGAAGAGATTTTAGAAGAAATGGCTTTTGAAAATTTTTGGGGATTTTATGTACCTTCAGAATTTGAAATAAAGCAAGCAATGAAAAAAACAAAAAAACCGTTAAATATAACAGTAGAGTTTAAAGTAACATATTTAGAAGTTCCAATTCAGGAGGACCCAGAAGAACGACCATTATTCCCATCGGCAATCTTTGTAGCAGATCATGATAAGGGAATAGTCTATTCACATAAAATGTATGCGGAAGAAATTAATCCAATTCGCGTACAGAAAGAGTTTCTAAATATGTTTGATCAACTAGGTGGAAAACCAAACAAAATATTAACAGATCATCGAACGTATATTTATCTTGCTGCTTTAATCGAACATGTGAATGTAAATATTGAATTGGAAGAAAATTTATCAGCAATTCGGTATATTCTTGAAGAAATGCAAGCTTCAATTGCACAACAAATGGAAGAGAATTAGACTGGTTAGAAAAGAATACATTTTAAAACGAGCACCTGCATGGTAGTGGTGCTCGTTTGCAATTTGGTTATACAAAATCTCGTAAAACCCGGTTTTATTAACAAAATAATGTATATTTTATCCACGAAGTTAAAGATTAATTTTCAGATTATTTACTTACCTAGAAAGAATATCAATCGTAAATGGATATTGTTCATAGACTGTGCCATCTTCATGCTCAAGAATTAAAAAATAATTTTTCGTCCGATCGTAGGGAATAGATTTAAAAATAAATCTTTCTTTCCATGTTCGCTCATACGCTTCATTTGCTTCGGAATCCGCGATAATACGACATTCATTTGAAATTTCATCTCCATCATCATCCACAAAATATCCCCGCAAATGTAGAGGTAATATTTTCTCGTCCACCGCTTGCGTTTGGAAAAATTCAAGATACATTTCCTCATTCGTTATTTTGCGAGTTGGACTAGTTAGTCTCACATCAACTTGATGCACGACATTTAGCCTTGATTTACTGCGGTCGTTTTTAAACGTAATAATTGGGATAACAATCTCTTGTAGCATTGCGCCACCGTGAACAAAATTGGCTCCAGATCCTTGTATTTGGAAACGATTGATCCCTTTAGGTACTGTGACGTATTTTGTTTGTGCATCTTGTAACATTTCGTCCATACGGTAGGAGAGTGTCCCTTCGATCTTATTTCGTTTCTCAGACAATATAAACCGTCGATTCTTAATTATGTTATCGTCAGTCTGCGGGTTTGTTAGTAGGCTTACATTTACTTTATCCCTTTGGTAAATAAAGCCGTGATCCGCTGTTATTAATATATTTGCAGCACTTAAATTATTCACTAGTCGATTGATAAGTAGACGGATATCTTGAATAGCAGCCATAGTTCCTTTAAAAACATCCTTTTCTGTTGCTGAATTATCTCCAATTGCATCAATTGTATTGTGATAAATATAAATTACTTTTAACCCAGCGCAAGCCTCACGTAACGCGGCTCTGCCCATTGCACTTATTTCTTCAAATGTAAAAGCAACTGATTCAGCTTCATATTTTTGTAAAATAGTGTTGCGATTTTTTGTACTCGATGCCCTTATTCCATCTACAAAAACTTCTCCATCCTCGGATAATGTTAATGATTTATGCGGTAGTAAACTCGCCATACCAAGTGCCGTATAGGATGGAAGGACGCCTTGTACGGCTGTTAACTCAGTTGATGCTTTCCGCTCACTGTTTAACTTCTCCGTTAATTCCTTTGCTACTTCAAAGCGTAGTGCATCTGAGATGATGACAAAAATACGTTGATCGTTATCTACAAAGGATTGTACCCATTCATTATAAAATTCGGACTGCTTTTTTATTTGTGGTAAAAACCATGAATCGCCTCCACGCTCAAGGCTACTTACCCATTTGACTGCCAATTCTTGAACGAACCAATTAGTGTAAGTAGACTCCAGAAGTTCACGTACATTTCTAAGCGGCTCTTTTGATGTTAAATTATCGTAGGAGACATAAAACTTTCGGTAGCACGTGTCCAATTGATAGTATGTATCAACATATGATGTAAAAATATTTGTTGCTGTTGCTTCTGGAATAAATTGATCAAGCTTGTCCACAAGTTCAAAAAATCTCACAGCTTGCATTAATGCATGATATTCATTTTTATATTCCGGATACCAATGTTTATTGCGTCTTTTAATGATTAAGTTTTCATAATCGTCAAAATGCCCAACCTTATTCGCTAGTTGATCTGCAATGAATTCGATTATTCTTTCATCAAAAATTCGAAAAGCATCAAAGGAAGATAACTCATGGATATCCCATTCTTTAATATGCATTTCTATTTTAGCTAGATTGGAAATCCGATCAGATAATGTATTAAAAATCAGTCGATCTTTCCGGTGATTCATCCACTGGTTCATAAATACGATCGCATTTGTCGGCCTTTGACTTACATATTCTGTCCATGTTTTCGGATAATTTAAATCGACATTTTGCTCCGTAACATAGGTCATCATGAAAAAGGTTAGTAAGGAGTGTAAAGATTTTTCATCAAGTGTATAGCCGTAATATTTCTCAACCAGTTCCCAAAACTTTTCCTCATTACCAAACTTCTTAATCATCTTCCATGCTTCAGATTCACCAGACTGCTCAGAAGCAAAGAGGGCTTTTAAAATTTCGTCCATTGTATTTATACGACTTCGTGTTAAGACACTTAGCACATTTAGGTCTATTGTTTCTTCTGTGTATACATCGAGCGGATATTTTCTAAAGCTCTCAAATCTAGCATTACTATTAAAAAACTGCCCATATTCCATAAATACTGGTCTTAGTCTATCATCTTCGAGTCCTAATTTCCGCATGAAAATAGTAATTTTATCTGCGGTAAATTCAGAACCTAATTTATATAAATTAAATAACCAATCTTCACGTGGAGCTGGTTTTGGACTATTTGTGTACAAAAGAAAATGGGAGGTAAGATCATTTATTTCTAGTTCATATTTCGTTGCAAATAGATTATGGTCAGAAAATTTCCAGATGCGGACACCATCGAGTTGCAACTTGTCCACTTCATCTATAAATTCAGCAGCTTCATCGTACCAGAATATGATATGACGATCACGATCATTCGTTAACTCTTCTCCAAAAAGCTCATTTAAAATGCTTTGTACATCGATAACATTCATATACCGTTGCAAAATACGGTTGCAACATTCACCTCACTATTACAATGATTTGAGATACCGCTTTAATTCTTTATAAAAGTTTTCTAATACCTCCTAAAATAATAAATATACATTGACCATCTTGCTTTTGTTCAATGTAATATGCTAATTCATAAGTTGTTTTGTTATGTCTAAAATCAATTGTAAAAACTCCAGCTAAATCACCTTTATTTTCTTTCCCACCCTTTATAAGAATCTCGCTTAAGTTCTTCCATCATTAATTTATATTTTCGTAGTAAGGACGGATTCTTTTTTAAAGATTTAAGATATCTGCGAGCACTAGGAAGTAAACTAATTTGAAAATCACTCATCTTCATCCTCATCATTTAAAGAATCAATGAGTTCTTCAGGCGATGAATATGTTTTATAATCATCATTTTTAGCATCTTCAACCATTTTGTGTAGGGCTTCATTTATTTGCGATTTACGATACGTAAATTCTTTAACTAATTCTTCACCTTCATAGCCTTCCTTAACTAAATCGTTTAAAATAAATTCACTAAAATCTAAAGGCTCTGGTACTGGTTTAATGACAAGAGCGCCATCAATAACTTGACATGTTACTTCATCAGCAATTTGTAATTCATCGTAAAATTGTTTGGGAATGGTCATTTGCCGCTTTGCGGAAACAGATATTTTCTTAACCTCTTTATTATCCATCTTCTTATTCTCCTTTAAAGGAAATTTGACCTCTAACATAGTATATGTCTCCCTTAGTAATTCGATGCCCATTTCTCATTTCTAGGAAACGGGCATCTAGGATTTATTATATACTATATTAGAGGTAAAAAGAAGGGGTAATTCCAATAAAAACCAATAGTTTTATGTTTTCGCAAAGATATTTGCCTTTAAAGCTGGCTTTCCCTCGCCCTGTGGGACTGAGATCTTTTGAAATTTTGCATAGTTTACTTTTACACCATCATCTAAATCCAGTTCAATTTGTTGATGAGCCATATGAGCAATGACTTGATCATAACTTTGGCATTCAAGAATTTGCTTTTCAATTTTTTCTTTCGTTTTTCTTGCTCTTGTTTTTTCTGCCTGTGAAACATCTGACTCCATTGTTAAGTTCAACCGACTGATTTCATCATCATACTTTTTAACTTGTGGATGCAAGTACTGGGTGCGTACTCGTGATAAGAGATCGGATTTGTAACGATGTAAATAAACTAATGCCTTAAACCCATCTTGACGACCGCTATCAATGAGCCAATAAATCGGGCGCTTCTGGTATGTTCTAACATGGTCTTTATAAAATTCTTTTAGAAAATATCTTCTGATACGTTCTCTTGCAGTCTCGTTTCGTTTTCTCGTCAAAGTATCGGCAATGAACTCCAAGTTATCTTCTATATGTTCTTCACCAAAAATAAGTTTAACTAATTTGATAACCCGACCGACAATATCGTCTTCAAAGTACATTTCATCGGTGATCGGGATAATATTGTCTTTATCTGGTTTAAAAGTCTCATAGTTATTTAAATCAAATTCTCCACCAGCAAAAATAAGACCTTCTTCATCTAAACTGTAGCGACCGAACATGATGCCGACGAGATAGGAAAGAAAAGATTTAACATCACGTTCTTGATCTGCTCTATTCACCGTAACATCTTTATCCTTGACATCAGGTGTCAACTCATTTTGTAATCCGTAAAGGTCGATGAAGATACGGTTTAATTCTTCTTCATTAGCTTTTAATGTATTAAAACGATGCTCCGCTTCTTGTTCCCAATTTTTATATGCATCCTCCAGTTTCGTAGCATCTTGTTTGAACTCAAGAAACGGATGCTTCTTAAAATCCCAGGAGGTTTCGAACGAATCCCAGTCGGATTTGGAGAGGGAGATGTTTTGATCAACCACGTGTATTATGTTTTTTTCCTGCATTATAAAAGGTAACGATTTTATAGTTCCAGATTCATAATTAATAGTTGAACTTAGTAATTTAATTAGATGATTTGCAACATTAGAATTTAAAAAACCTAGAAATAGTTCAATATTTAATTTAGATTCATTAAAAAGGGAGATTCCAGCCACATCAAATAAAGCACCAGAAGGACTATATCTTACAGAAAAATTACTAGTAGTTACTTTGGACCAAGAAATTCCTTCTTTAAAGTAATTTGATTGGTTTCTTAAAAAACATCTTCCCTCTTTTTTTATTGCTTCTCCATCGTTCTCCCAGTTAACAATGTGTTCTAAGTTTCCGTACCATTTTCTAAAAATACCTCCTTTAATGTATGGAAACCATTTTTTTTTAGAGCTTACAGCATCTTCGGTACTTTTTGCATTTAAATATAAATTCTCTTTATTGACTTCAAACCACATTCTTAAAAACGAGTCATTTTTACCAGTTGTCATTCCATTCCCACCATTGAGGAAATCCAAGATTTTTTTATTATTTTCAAATAAGTTAATTACATTTTGACTTGCCCAATAAGCAATCGGGATCCCCGGAATTTTTCTGAATTCATCTTGTTTTTTGTAATAATAACAATCGGGATTAAAGAAATTCTTTGATTTTTTATTAGTATCATTTTCCCCTACTAACCTTATAAACGTACTAACAAAATTTGGGATCACTTTCTTTCTCATAACAAATGAAGTTGTTTGAACTACTTCACCGCCGATTTCGGCAAATGCTCTTGTACCTAAATGAGCCATCGAATAGATTTGGTGATTTCTCAACGTATGTTTTCGCAATTTTTCATAGGAAGATAAGAACATCCAAGCATGTTGATTAATCATTCCGAGAAATCCATGATCTTTTACAAAACGGCTTGCTACTTCCATAAATACTGCAAATAAATCTGCACTTGCATCTTTATAATATTTTCTAACATACTTTACTAATTCCGGGTTCATCCCTTTTCTTCCCATATACGGTGGGTTCGTAACAACGATATCGTATTTCTTCTGCAGTAACTCTGCTTGATCAATTAAACGCTCAATAATAGGGAGGGAGTACTCGATAAATTCAAGTGCAAATAAATCTGTGTGATCTTGCTCTTTTAATTCTGTAGCTCGTACCCTTAATCGACTAAGCTCTATTTCTGGCACTTCAATAATCGATCCATATAATTTTGCATCTTTAAAAATTTCTACTATCGTTTCAACATCATCACGGACCGATTCATCGTCTCCAATAAATAAATCCATATCTTCCGTTGTTATTTCATTACTTTCGGTAATGGCAAGTACATTAGATTTAACAGGTGTATCAAACATTCGTGAATTATATTGACGACCTTTCATTATGAGTGCAAAATAGGCAAGCTGTGTAGCACGTTTATCGATCTCTAGTCCATATAAATTATTTTCTAAAATAAGTTTTGGTATATCACGATCCCGATATCCTTGTGATAAGTAAATTTCGTATAAGACTTCAAATGCATAGACGAGGATATGCCCGGAACCCATACAAGGGTCTAAAAAGGTAATTGTTTCGGGATCGATGTTTTTATTTGTAATTCTTTCTAATTCTTTTATAACTTCTTTAGGTTGCTTAGCACTTTCCAAATAATAAGGTAACTTTTCTTGTAACTCACCATCATTGTGAGAATCCACCCATAGGCGTCCAAGTGAATTGTCCACCATATACTGGACGATCCATCTAGGTGTAAACAACTGTGTTGCGGCAGGGACATTTTCTTTACTAATTTTTATGTTTTTTCTCAAGTCGGCAAAAACGTCATCTTTTTTCTCCGCATTGTAATATTGATAAAGCCAACCGATAATTTCAACTTCCCTTGTCCAATCTTTTTCTTTAATTATTGTAATTAAATCATGAATAACTGACTTTTCGGCAAACAAATAATCAGGAAGAAGGAGTTCGGTATATCCGGTAATTTCCTCGAATACAAGTGGCATCATTTTCCCAAGCTGATTACATTGTTGGATGAGAATGTATTTAAATAGAGAATTATTATCACTTTCATCCTGTAATTCGTATATGTAATTTTTATCAAGGTCCAATTCGTCGATAAGTAAGTCCACTTCTGTTAAGGCATCTGGTTCGGTTTTACCTGCTTCAAGAGAAGAAAACATTCTAATTCCAGTAGGTAAAAAGTCGTTTACTTCCATAAAGCGAATGGCAATGAAGCGGTTGAACCATGTATAGGCAACTTCATCAATTACATGTTCAAAACTTGTTTGATTAATTTTTTTAATTAAATGGTCTCGCTGCTCCATTTCTTGCTTGCGAAAAAAATGATTATTTATTCGAAACCCATCTTCGAATACTTCGGGTTCTTGGGTTTCGGTTTCCGTGATTCCAAGTTCAAAAGCCCGTTGTTTTACCGCTGCAAGAAGTTTTTTGCGAGCTGTTGTGGCAAACTTTTTAATAGCCCCTTTATCCAATTGTAATTCCTCCTATATGTAGAGGGGTAGACAAACGTCTACCCAAAGCCGTTATACCAAATTTATTGTCGTATTTTCATCAAGTTCTTCGATCAACTTCTTACGTAAATCATCCAAAAATAAATCAATGTCCGTTTCAGAGTGAAAGGAGTGTGTTCCTTTAATCATTTGATTTTTGCTTAATGTTTTTGTTTTTCTTTTTGGTGCTACATAGTTATCTTTATCATCCTTAGTCTGAGTGGGTGCTTTTTTCCGTTCTTGCTCTTCCATAAACTGATCGATTATTTCCATACAACGTACTTTTAGTCGGTCACTTTCTGCTTCCATTGCAATTGCTTCAGAAATATTTTGAACAGTGTCAAGTCGTTCTTCTAGTCTGTAGAACTGTGCTTTGAATGTACCCGCAAATTTCCGTGTTAATTGTTCATCGGTTTTTAACTCATTTTGGATAAATTCACTATCACGACGAATGGCTGCTTTTACTGGTTCACATTCAGCTTCAATAATTTCCATAAACAATTCATCAAATTGTTGAGATAGAGCTGGTAATTTTTTAATTTGTCCATAAGGTGATGCATGTTTAACGATTTTCTGTATAGTTGAGTAAATTTCCTCAAGCGCTGCGTCAGTGATGAATGTATGATTCCTCTCATAAATTAAGATTCTTTTATGTGCATCGTCAAAAATAGATCGCTGATGTTTAAAGAAATGATATATTTCTTTTGAGCCCTCAGCAAAATCACGTAAATCATGACGATATTCACGGACTTTATTGTAAAAGGTAGTCGTGTCTTGAATGTTTACAATCTCACTCATCAATTTTTGACCATCTTTTAAAATGTTTTCGCCAGGATAATAGCGATGATGACGATAGTTGAGTAATAAATCTTTTATCTTTTCCAGTTCTAATTGCAGATACTCTTTAAATTTTGATTGTAGATTATCTTCATCTGTCGGAAGTGATGCGATATTAAATAAGTCAGTACTTAGATCACGAACATTTTTTATTAATATCGGAGAGATCCGTTCACGCTTTTTCACAATCACTCGTTCAACATATTGCCGTTTTGTTATGTAATCAATAAACTGAGGATCGCTGAGTCGCAAATCAGCACTGTTAAGTTGTAATTTGATCTCCTGCTCTTTAAACAACTCAATTATTAATGATTTAATGTCAAGTTCAAGCCAGCCGAATGGCTTTTGTTCAAAATGGGTTGTAACACTTTTTATCGTCATCGCCTGATTGCGATCAGAGAGCCTAGTAATATAATGATTCATTTCATTCCGCGCTAACTTATTTTCTTCTATTGTTTCCATACTCATCTGATCTGACGATAGAAGGGCTTCTAAGTCTGTCGGTTTCTGGATAAATGTCTCGATATAATCAATTTTGTGATATTCTGTTTTCACGAGAATATGGAATGCATCATTGATTCGATCAATTGGATTTTTTTTCACAATGTCAAGCTGCTGTGACTTCACGAAAATTTCCGCATCTTTTAACGCAGCCTTTAAATAAGTTGTTACACGCTCTTTCCGTTCATTGGATTCTCTTGTTTTCTTCATTTTAATGTCTTCAATCGTTTGAGAAATTGCTGTTCCACTATTCATCCGTAAATATGCATCTATTTTAAGGGCGGATTCCATTTCGTCTAGATAATCCGTCGTTTGTGGTAATTTAACAATGACGTTATTTTCTCTCATGGACATCATTTTAAGTTCCGCATCATTATAGTCAAGATGAACATCTGCATAAGCGGTAAGCACCCTAATACCAATATCATGTGATTGCGTTCCGATTGGACGGTCATCGATTATCGTATTAAACGAAAAATCGTACTGCTTGGAATAACGATATTTTTTGTCGGGATAAATCTCACTAAAAATTTTCTCACCAATTTTTTCAATGACATTTCCTGAATCAATGTGTATGTTTTTAATTTCTTGGTTTACATCTTGTTCATCATTCGTTAAAAACGCATATTCATCTCCATGTTTTTCTATTAATGTTTGATCGATAAGACGAACAAGTGATTTTTCGATTTTTTCTTTTAATACTAGTTTATCTGTATCGATATGGTCGATGAGTAATGTTGCAATATGTTCAAGAGTAGCTGGGATTTCTTTAACATATTTAATTAAAAATAATAGTTTTAACACGTTAATATCAAAGGCTTCTAGATGTTTGTTTTTGCCTGCTCGGATAATTACCGTTCGAATGCTTGAATCTAAAAATTGCTCAATTGTTTCGTAAAAAGAAGAGAAGGGGACAAGTGTACCTACTTCCTTATCGGAAAAAGCAATGGCCGACTCTTGGAATGCACTAAGTAGGGATCTTTCTCCTTCCGCTAAATGTTTCCCGGATGCCCCGTGAATTCTTACCGCCGTAAAGACATTTTGCAGTAAATTAAATTGATATGGAACGAATGGATATACATCAATAAAGTCTGTCTGATTGGTAAATTGCTTCATTTCGACTTTGCTATCAGGAAAAGTTAGGATGCTTTGTAGTACAAATTGTTTTTCGCGGTATACTTCTCCCAATATGTCCGCGCCCGCTTTATTTTTTGCTAAAATTCGTTTTTTGATTACTTCATCGACATAGGCGCTTGAGAGACTTAGTTTTGTATCGAAGCGGCCTTGAATTTTTGAAAAATCACTTCCTTTAACTGTTAGTACGGAATCAATATCTTCTTGACTCGTAACAGCGATCCACGCTTTACCTTTACATTGACGTCCAAGTTCATGAACGATTGTTTGTAAATTGAGCATTGCACGAGAGTCATCACCAATATACTGACCGACTTCATCAATTAAAAAAACGACATGGTGGTTTGGATGTTCCTGATTATCAATATATTCTTTTACGCGTAAAGCGAAACGTTCGATACTGATAGAATATTCTTGTTCCGTTCGTTCAAACCAATTTCGTGCAGCTTCTTCACTCATTTGTGTTGTTTCTGTCAAAGCTTTTATTATTGCATCCTCTTCATAATAAAAATCTTCCCGTGCATCTTCCCAAGTGTTTCCGGAATGGTCGTTAAATGCATTTTTAAATGCTTCATATGTACCGTCTTGCTGCATTTTCCGTTCCATTTCAGCAATCCATGGAATAGCACCACAAAATCCTTGCATTTCATTAAAAACTTTGTTTAATACGATGACAATAGAGTCTTGTCCAGCCATGGAATCAGATTCGCTTTTTGCATCGATATCAAATAGAATAACGTCCGACGGGGTATTACCTGCATGTCTTAAGTTATCTAGAATTTGTTGATCCGAAATTTTATTTTCAAAGTATTCAATTGCATATTTTCCGGATATATTTCTATTCTCTATTAAATAGGATAAGATTTTAAGAAAATGTGATTTACCGGATCCAAAGAAACCTGAAATCCATACACCTATTTTATCAGTTGATTCAGTTAGACCTCGTCTGTAAGCAGCAAAAAATTGGCCAATATGTTTATGTAATTCTTCTGTGACAACATATTCTTCTAGTTCTTGCTTGATATTTTGATCATCGTCTTGGCCAACTTTTATAACTCCTTTTATTTCACGGTCAATTTGACGATCAAACATATTTTTAATTTGCATTTTTCTTCCCCCTGTTAAACATCTAATCAATTAGTCTAAAGGCACGATAATAATTCCCATCCGAAATTTCACTAAATAACTGTAAGTCCTGTCCACTATATTTTCCCGGGTAAAACATAATTACCGGTTGGTCATCAACTGCACGGTGAATATTATTTAAGATGACGTGTGAACGAATAATCGGGAAAACTTCACCGACTCCTGTGATGAAAAGAATATCATGGTTTTTAGCTTGATTTCTTATGTGGTTAATAACTAGATCATTTTCAAGTGTTAGTCTTAACGATTTTCTCGTTGCGTTTAATACAAAATTACTGCTACGTTTTTGTTCCATCGTAAAATTTTTCTCTAAGTAACCTTTGTCCTCCAATATTTGAAGGACGATTTTAAATAAGTTACATTCAATGATAGAAAGGGATTGATGTTTTTCACTTATTTCTTTTTTGATGTAAGGGATATGTTTTCGGACAGTCATTTCGTCTTTAGGATCATAATCAAATATATGATAGCCAACTTCTTTACCTAACCCTTTACTTTCCTTAAAACTTGGATCAGTTATTTTGGGAATGATTTCAATTAATCTGTCATAAATAGTTCGCATTAGTTACCTCCTCCTAGCACAACGTGGATAAAAGGTGTATTTTCTATTTGTTTGATATGTTCAATAACAGCAGGATCGATGATTGGAATAACGATTGTGTGATGTTGCTTTTCTTGTTCTAGAATCCCTGCTTCAAAAAGAACTCGTTTATACACCTGTTTTAATTTATAGATAGTGTAAGCTTTCCAAGAAGCAACGATTTCACTTTGCGTCCTTTTTGTTTCGAAATAAGTTTCTAGATCAGAATCTTTTAAAAGTTGGTTACGAATGAGAATTTTTTCGTAGACGACTTCATGAATAAATTCATAAAATAATCGGTCCGTTTTCATGATAGAGTATAGGACAATTGCTTTACTTGTTTCGACTGAATTATGTAGAATTTGTTTTAATAAAAATTCATCAAGTATGTGGAGACGTTTTTGAATTACTGCTGCAACTTCTTTTCTTCTCGTTAAATTATTTATTTGCAGGATGTTTTCTTCTGTTACTTTTTTACGAATTTCATAATCGTTAAACCCTTCTAAAATAAGTTTTGCAAGCTTTTTCGTTTCGAAGTAAAAAAAGGGTCTAGATTTAATTGTAGATCGATATCGCCAGTTTTTTGTCAAAATAATCCATCTCCATGGTCCATTATAGTACTTACTAGTTTATCATATTTATGTTTTTATCTGAAAAAATTTATTGTGTAACAAACATATAAAGAGATAGAATGACATGAAAATGTAAATGTTTCCAAAAAAGAATGTAAAATATGTTGACTTATGCAAAATAAGGTAATATAATAGTCACAACGACTTAGGGGAAAGTCGTAATCATATCAGATCAAGGGCTTCGTAGGGTTATTATGATAAGGCATGAAGCCGTGGCGTTGGGGATCGCCTAGCTCCGCTTATATGTGGAGTTCCCCATTTTATTAAGAAACCAAAGACTACTAGTTTAGTCTTTTTTTTATAGATTTTTTGAATTTACTAAATAAAAAATATGAAAAAAGGATGATAGCTGTGCAATATTCAATCGGGTTAGATATTGGAATTACATCTGTTGGTTGGGCAGTTATTAATGAAGACAAAAACAGAATAGAAGCAATGAATGTACGTATGTTTGATGCTGCTGAAAATCCGAAAGACGGTTCTTCACTTGCAACGCCGAGACGAGAAGCAAGGTCTAGTAGGAGGACGATACGAAGAAGACGGTATCGAGTCAGTAGAATCAGACATTTTTTTATTGAAAAAGGATTGCTGTCAAGAGTAGAAGTCGAGAAATTGTACGACTGGCAGGATGGGGATATTGATTTATGGATTTTGCGAGTAAATGGTATTGAGCGCAAACTAACAGACCGCGAATTTGCTAGAATTTTAATTCACTATGCGAAAAATCGTGGATTTAAGTCGAATCGCAAGAGTGAAACAAAAGATGAAAAGAGCGAGGGCGGTGCTTTACTACAGGCAGTAAAAGCAAATGCAGATTTAATGAGAGAAAAAGGCTACCGTACTGTGGCAGAAATGCTTTGTATGGATGAAAAGTTTGAAGGAAGGAAACGAAATAAAGGTGGGGATTACTCACATGTGATTGCCCGAAGTGAAATTGAAGAAGAAATTCGTCTCGTATTTAAAACGCAACGTGAATTAGGACAACCTTTTGCCACTCAAGAGAATGAGGAGGAGTATTTGCGTATTTGGTCTTCCCAACGACCATTTTCCACTGCAGATGATATATTCAAAAAGATTGGAAATTGCACGTTTGAAAGAGGGGAGAAGCGGGCCCCCAAATTTTCTTATACATTTGAGAGATTCCGAGCCTTAGATAAATTAAATCGGTTGAAAATTATTTCTAGTAACGCACCACAGCGGTCATTAACTTCTGAGGAACAAATCGCCGCATTGAATTTAATGTTGGATAAAAAAGAAGTGAAATATAGCCAGTTAAGAAAAGCATTGAAGCTTCAAGAGGATGAACGTTTTAATGAATTATTTTATGATTTTAGTAAGACAAATGCACAGAATGAAAACAGAGTTTTTTTATCTTTACAAGGAACTTATCAAATCAGGAAGATTATTGAAGCAGTAGAAGGTAAGACATTAATGCATTCTTATCGCCCGATTGATTACGATACGATTGCTTATGCAGTGACGGTCTATAAAGATGATCAAGATGCTAGAGCCTATTTGCAAAATGAATATGTTAGCGGCAATGGTAGAAAGATTAGAAATCTAGCAAATAGAGCGTATGATGATAAATTGATAGAAGAGCTGCTTTATTTGGACTTTTCTCAATTTGGACATTTATCGTTGAAAGCGCTGAATCGTATATTACCTTTTGTAGAAGAGGGATATCAATATAATAAAGCTTGTGAAAAGGCGGGATACAATTTTAACCAACGGGTTGGAAACGAGAAGAAGAAGTTACTTCCAGTTATTCCAGCCGATGAGATTGCTAATCCAGTTGTTATTCGTGCATTATCACAAACAAGAAAAGTAGTTAATAGCATTATAAAGAGATATGGATCACCATCAGCTATATACATAGAATTGGCTCGGGAGATGGGAAGACCTTATCGTGAGCGTCGCGAGATTGAAAATCTGTTCTCAAAAAATAGAACAGTTAATGATCAAGCACGAAAGCATATTCGAGAACTTCATCCTGAGATGAGTAATCCACGAGGACACGACATATTAAAATATAAATTATGGCAAGAACAAGATGGAAAATGTGCGTATTCATTGAAAGAGATTCCAATGGAAAGATTGTTTTCAACCGGATATGCAGAAGTTGACCATATTATCCCGTATAGCAGAAGTTTTGATGATAGTAATAATAATAAAGTTTTAGTACTTGCACGAGAAAACCAAAATAAACAAAACCGTACTCCTTTCGAATGGTTTGGGCCTGATGATACTAGATGGAACGAATATATTTCTTATGTAAATGCACTTAAAGTGAGCAGAAAGAAAAAGAATTTATTACTGAAAGAAAACTTTGATGGAGAACAGGAAGAAGAATTTAAGGCGCGACATTTGAATGATACAAGATATATTACTCGATTTTTAAAGAGTTTCATAGAAGATAATTTACAATTCCGAAAAATAGAAAGTAGAAGGCAATACGTCTATTCAGTGAATGGTGCATATACTTCATTGATGAGGAAGCGCTGGGGTTTTAATAAAAACAGAGCAGAGAATGATTTGCATCATGCAATAGATGCAGTAATCGTTGGGGTAAGTCATCCATTCCGACATCAAGTTAGCAATTATTTTAAACATAGGGAAGTTCATGTGGCAGAGCTTTTAAGAAGAGAAGGAGAGTATTTTCCAGAACCGTGGGAAGGGTTTAGACGCGAACTTGAGGCACGCTTAATACAAGACCCAAGTCAGTTGAAGCTTGCTTTAGAGAGTTTAGCCTTGGATAGTTATGATGAGGAATTTATGAATGAAGTAGAGCCGATTTTCGTGTCAAGAATGCCTAAACGTTCAGTGAAGGGACAGATTCATGCAGAAACTGTAAGGAGACACCGCGGGTATAATGAAAGAGGATTAATGAGGGTGGTTACGAAGACACGATTGGAAAATATTCCATTTGACAAGAAGACCGGGGACTTTGATATGTATGGGAAAGAATCTGACCCAGGTACGTATAATGCGATAAAAGAGCGCTATTTGGAATATGGGGGTAATGCTAGTAAGGCATTTGCTGAGCCATTATATAAACCAGCGAAAAATCCCGAAAATGCTCCGATTATACGAAGTGTGAAAATAGAGGATTATGTTAACCGTGCGATGCCATTAGGAGACAAGGCGGTCGCTGCAAATGCAAGTATAGTACGAACGGAAGTTTTCAGGCATAAGGAGACTGGTAAATATTATTTGGCTCCTGTTTATGTGAGTGATGTGTTGGCAGGGAGGATGCCGGAAAAATTTATAACCCAAAGGAAACCTTATGAAGAATGGGTGGATATAACAAACGATTTTGAATTCCTGTTTAGTCTGTATGCAAATGATGTAATTAAAATTAAAATGCCTAGAGAAAAGAAATCCAAAACAAATAATGGCGAAAGTGTCTCGTGGACGGAAGGGATGTTTTATTATACAGGCCCACACACTGCAACAGCACAAATAAAGTTTATTAATCATAAAAATAGTTTTAAGGATGCTGTCGGTTCTCAAGGATTAAAAATATTTGAAAAATACCAAGTTGATCCATTAGGAAACCTCTATAAAGTGAATAAGGAAAAGCGCCATGTCTTATAGGCATCTTGTAATACGGAAACCAGCAAAGTTGTCTACCAGTAATGAACAACTAGTCATTAAACAAGATGAAAAAGTGTCTATTCCGTTAGAAGATATTTGCACAATTACATTAGAGGATCCAGCAATCACAGTGACACATGCATTATTGAGTAAATGTACTGAATACCATGTAGAAATGATTGTTTGTGACAGAAAAAGAATGCCGAGTGGAATCGTTCAACCATTTCACAGGCATTCTAGACAACAATCGGTTTTAGAAATGCAAATGGGGCTTCATAAGCCTTTTAAAAAACGAATTTGGCAACAGATTGTGATCCGAAAAATAGAAAATCAAGCACGTTGTTTGGAATTACTACATTTTGGAGAAGAAGCAGAAAAGCTATATTCAATTAGTAGAAGTGTAGAGTCAGGGGATAGAACAAATAGAGAAGCTTATGCTGCAAAATTGTACTTTGAATTATTATTCGGTTTAGGCTTCCAACGACGGAAGGAGAATATATTTAATACTTCATTAAACTATGGATATAGTATTATTCGTTCTCTAGTCGCGCGTGCATTAGTACGTTACGGCTTTACACCGAGTATTGGGGTTTTTCACGATAGTAAATTAAATGCATTTAATTTAGCTGATGATTTTATTGAGGTATTGCGACCATTTGTTGATGTTGTGGTTAGGTATAATGTTGATGCAGAAACAGAATGGTCTACTGAAGTTAGAAAGCATCTTTTCGAAGTTTTAGAAATTGAAGCGGGTTGGAGCAATGAAAGATTATCTGTAACACATGGAGTTGATCGTATGGTTAGTAGCTATGTATCTGCATGCCGGCAGCGAGATGCAAAACTATTAATTTTACCTGAACTCGTAAATTTATCAGCTCATACGTATGAGTAGATACATGCGGATTATTGTTTTTTTCGACTTGCCGGTTACAACTTCAAAAGAAAGAAGAGAATATACCAGATTTAGAAAATTTTTATTGCAAGACGGCTATACGATGTTGCAGTTTTCAGTTTATAGCCGCATTTGCAATGGTCAAGATAATGTGCAAAAGCATTTGCGGCGTTTGAAAGAACATATTCCGCCAGTTGAAGGAGCAATCCGTTCTTTGGCAATTACAGAAAAACAATATGAAAAGATGGAAATTTTATTGGGAACGAAAACAATAGAAGAAGAATTAGGTACAAATAAAGTGGATTTCTTTTAACACACATTCTTAATATATTCGTTTGTACATTCTAGTTGTAGGGAAAGTGGATTCTAATATTATTTGAAACTTAAACAAAAGTATGTTTATCGCTTAGAAATGACTAATAATCATGCGGTAAAAAAGATATAAATGAAATAAATTATTAACAAGATAGAATATATAAGATATAAATAAATTAAAACAAAATCTTCACTTAATCACGTAGAGCTTCTACGTGATTTTTCGACTTGCTTTTTTAAAACTATTAATTATTTTGAAAGATTTTGAAAATAAAACTACTTATTTTTTACATATTCTACGAGAAAAATAATTTTTTTTAAAAAAGAAAACCCTTGAAACGGGGAAGTATCAAGGGTTTCCAAGGCATGTATCATATCACATCAAGGGTTGCAGGGGAATTATGACCTATCGTGGTGTCGTGCGATTCCTCTCACGATCATATCACATCAAGGGTTGCAGGGGAATTATGACGTGCCAAGGAAAGCAAGACACGCCGATTTGATCATATCACATCAAGGGTTGCAGGGGAATTATGACATGAATTTCACTTTTTAGCTAAAAATCCTGATCATATCACATCAAGGGTTGCAGGGGAATTATGACAAGCATTGTGGACTTACCATTCTTTCGTGCATCATATCACATCAAGGGTTGCAGGGGAATTATGACTTCTGACATCTTTTCTGTAGGCATTAAAATATCATATCACATCAAGGGTTGCAGGGGAATTATGACGTAATAATTTGGATAAAGGATCGTGCGTGGATCATATCACATCAAGGGTTGCAGGGGAATTATGACTCGGCGCGCAATCCGAGCTCTTCGTCGAAGATCATATCACATCAAGGGTTGCAGGGGAATTATGACAGATACTGTCGGCGGACATTATGAGGAATGATCATATCACATCAAGGGTTGCAGGGGAATTATGACCCGCCCGGAGAGTTTACGTAAAGGTTTAGGATCATATCACATCAAGGGTTGCAGGGGAATTATGACTAGAATACTCATCCGCATATTCTTCCGCATATCATATCACATCAAGGGTTGCAGGGGAATTATGACCGATTAATAGGCGTCCCCTCATCCGCATAGATCATATCACATCAAGGGTTGCAGGGGAATTATGACTGTCATCAGCATAACTTGAAGGCATAGCATATCATATCACATCAAGGGTTGCAGGGGAATTATGACTCTTTATGCTCTGTAGAGTCTAATAATGAGATCATATCACATCAAGGGTTGCAGGGGAATTATGACACCACCGCTCGCGTATTCGCGTCTACGATTATCATATCACATCAAGGGTTGCAGGGGAATTATGACACAAATAAATCGACCTCATCTTTCGTGTAAATCATATCACATCAAGGGTTGCAGGGGAATTATGACCAGCCACTGCATCTTTTGTCCTTCCTAAGTATCATATCACATCAAGGGTTGCAGGGGAATTATGACAGAAGATTGCGTTATTCCGTCCTTGTTCGGAAACAAGGGCTAACTGTTTATCTTTTTAAATACTTCTTTGCCTTCCTAGTATTCGCAAAATGCACTTTC
>NZ_JBPPZG010000033.1:0-27254 GCF_051918545.1 Pseudogracilibacillus amylolyticus (SeqCode)
TAAACCGTCAACATGTAAAACCGGTGTTGCAACTAAAGCTACAAAACTAACAGATAACAATAGTTTCTTTAATGCATGCACAAAATACATTGAAAGCGTTTGCCTTTTTTTATTATATAGTTTCCCTTTTGAAAGATTTAGTTTCCTTATGTCTATATTAGAACTTATTCTATTTATTGAAAAGAGAAAACCCTCAACCACACATGGTTTGGGGTTTAGGTTTTGTTATGGTCAATGTAAAAAGTGGCATAGCCTGTATCTCTGATCTTCCAAAGAAATACTAGACCCTCAAACGACAAGACAAGGAATAAAGAAAGTTTATTAAAATCTATATACCTTTTGTATAATTCCTTAAATAAACCATATGGTACTAGCATTTCATATTTAAGAGCGCCCGAAACCGCAGTCTTCACCAATTCCAGGTCTATATGCCCCATATTCTAATCCATTCAAAAACCTTTCCACAACAACATCTACTCTCTCAAATTTCACATTTTCATCCAAAAGTTGGTCGATCCACTTCTCCAATCCCATGGATCGTTGGTCTCGACCACTCACTTGAGGATGTATAGTAGCAACCATAACCCCATTTTCAAAGTCCCGTACCATATATTCTAACTTTCTTTTGCCCACCCAATTTGTTATATATGACATCTGCACACACTTCCGTAAGCGGTACTCCAATAGCTTCTTTATAATTAAATCCCAATAATTGCATCGTTTTCAAGGTGTCTTTATTTATTAACAGAGAACAACGTCGCAACCATTAGTTGGCCAGTCGACCTCTCACACCACTGTATGTACAGTCCCCACTCTTTTGTTTGTATGTTTATAAAAAGAAAGTCATCTTTGGATAGATCTCTAATAACCATTCACAAGACTGGGATAGCGATGCAGCTTTCATCAGAACGATCACTATTAATTCCTGCATTCTCCACACTAGACTTTTCAATAATAATTGATGATCAAAATGAAAAATCTTTAGTTTTCAGTTAACCTCAATCCTTTCCGATCCAAGCGCACTGTAAGTGGTAACATTTCTTACAGTATCGGCAATAACTCCCCTCTTACCACTAATTCCCTGTAGTCATATTCGGAATCTGCCCCGCATGACTATCAAGTGAAAATAAAATAAACTGCGCACGTGTCACACAGTTTATTTTACACTCCTCTTATTTTCTTTTAGTAATTTGTTTTACCTTAAATTCATTTCTTGTTTAATAAAAGTCCATAACCTTACAAGACGCTCAACATTCTCATTGGGATCCATGCTTAATTCGTCAAGCAAGTTTACTTCTTTCATTTTCGTCACTGCTGCTAATTCCTCTTCGCTTAATGAAAGGTCCTCTGTAATGGTTAATTCCACTGAGTGATTTGGAGTATCAATTATGCCGAGTAAGTAGTCTGCAGAAACTTTAAATGTAGTAGCGATTTTTTGGATTGTTTCTAATGAAGGTTCATTCCTTCCCTGTTCATAATAGCCATAGCCACTAGTAGTTACATTTAATATTTTTGCTACTTCCTCCTGTTTATAACCGTTCTCTATACGGAGATCTTTTAATCGTTCTTTAAATACATCCATAATTATTCCCCTTAAAAATCCTTTTTCAAAAAATTATACAATCAGAAGTTGTGAAATCTTTAAAATACAATATAAAATTGTAAATTTAATTGACGAACAACATTTTGTTGTATATAATGATTAGCAATCAGATGAAAGGAGGAAAAGTGAACTACACAACTTATTCACGTCACTTATTTTTTCCTATAACATTCTAGTAGGAAATTGTGTGAATGTCGTTTAATCGAGGGGGAAATCACTTAAACCACTTAATATTGGTAGCGGGTATCAAGATGAAAAAGCATTGATGGACTTACTTGTTTTGGAAATGAATAGAGTTGGATATAGTAGAAATGCAAGTTATGTAAGCGATGACAAAAAGGATAGAAACTTTTAAAAGAACTTATTTTATCTGACACGTTAATAATTAAAATCACATAAAAAGTGGAAACATATCATTTGAATAGAAATAGGAGAGGTTAAAATGAACAGCAAACATAATTCAAGCTATTTAAGAGACATGAGTTGGAAAGAATTTGTACAGAGAAAGGAAAATACTGATTTAGCTATAATACCAACAGGTGCTTTTGAGGTTTATGGTCCCCATCTACCTTTGGGAGCCGATACTTTGGTAGCTACCAAAATCTCTGAATTAGTCGCCGAAAAGGTAAAAAGTGTAATAGGACCGACTTTAGAAGTTGGTGACTCTAGTGCATTAGATGTATTCCCAGGGACAATCACAATAAAACCGGAAAGTTTTAAAACGTACCTAATAGACGTAGTAAACAGTTTAAAAAAATGGGGATTTAAAGATTTTTTGTTTATCAACCCTCATTTGGGTAACGTTCCCATTATTGACCAAATAGCTCAAGAAATGGAGAGGGAAGAAAGTATAAATTGTGCTCAAATTGATTTTTGGCGTTTCATACAACCGCTTGATAAAGGAATAATAGAATCTGAATTTGCACACGGGCATGCCAGTGAAGCCGGTACTTCTGTTTTAATGTACCTTTATCCTGAATTAGTCGATACCGATAAATGGATTAATGAACCACCGAAATTTAAAGATAAATTCCCAGAAATTATTCAATATCAATCGTATGACACACATACTGATTCCGGGACTATAGGAAATGCAACCTTAGGCACACCCGAGAAGGGAGAGGAGTTAGTTAAGCGAAGTGTAGCTAGAATTGTAGAATTTTTACAAGAAAGATGGGAATATGATGCGAATAATTGAAAAGACACTTGAATATATCACAATATTTTTACTTGTGTTATTGACAATTGTCATAACGTTACAGATTTTTTCACGTACATTCCATTTTTCCCTCTATTGGTCAGAAGAATTGTCTATATACCTTTTTCTAGGACTAGTGTTCTTGGGAGGTGCATTCGCTTATCTAAAAGGAGAGAACTTTCGAATTACAACCTTCGTAGATAAATTTCCTCCAAAGGTAAAAAGGATTACTGACATTATAATATTATTAATTACTGTGGGTATTATGTTTGTAATAATAGCTACTAGTATAATATATATTATTGAAATTTGGGGATCATCTACTTTAAGCCTAGGTTGGAATAAAGCTTTGATTGTTACAATCGTACCAGTGGGTTATGCAATAATTTGTTTAAAAGTGTTAAAGGATATAAAGAGAGTGTTCCAGAAGAAAGAGAGTGATTTAGAAGGGGGGATAAAGTAACATGATAACAATCCTCTTTATATCAATGCTCATAGGGATATTCTTAGGTATGGATATAGCGTTCGTCCTATTGATGAGTCCTATTCTCATTGTATTATTAAGTCAAGGATTTAGTGATTTTACGATCCCTTTAATAAATATCCCGCAACATATTTTCAGCGGTATGGAGACATTTAGCTTTACAGCAATACCCTTATTTATATTGGCAGGAGAAATTATGAATAGGGGCGGTATCACTAACAAATTAGTTGACTTCGCCCAAACGTTTATTGGACATTTGCGTGGTAGTATAGGTCAGGTATCAGTCGGGATTAATGTTTTGATGGCAGGTATGTCTGGATCAGCAGTAGCGGATTGTTCCTCAACAGGGGCGCTAATGATTCCAGCAATGAAAAAAGAAGGTTTCTCTCCCGCTAAAAGTGCAGCTATAATCGCAAGCGCTTCCACTATAGGCCCAGTAATACCGCCTAGCATCCCTTTGATCATTATTGGGTCTATAGCTGGTATTTCAGTTGGAGATTTGTTTTTGGCGGGAATTATACCTGGAATTATAATGGGACTCTCCTTAATGCTCTATGTGTATATATATGCCAAGAAAGCTAAAATACCAGTTAAAGAGAAATCAAGTGCTAAAGAGAAATTACAAGCAACAAAAGGGGCCATTTTAGCTATATTTGTACCAATATTAATCATAGGAAGTATTATATTTGGAATAGCCAGTCCTACCGAATCAGCAGTGATTGGAGTTATTTATGCTTTTCTAATAACTTTCTTGTATTACAGAGAGTTGAATCTAAAGACGATGTATGAAGTTTTAAAGAAAGCAGCAATATCTACTGGGTCAATTGGACTTGTTACAGTTGGTGGCATATTTTTTGGATGGATCGCTGTATATTATGATATTGATTTCATGATCGAATCCTTCCTCAGCGGGATAAGTACCAATCCATATATTATTTTAGTTATTGTAAACATTATGTTACTAATACTTGGGATGGTCATGGAAGCCATACCAATTATTCTATTAGCTGTACCTATCATGTATCCGATTTTAACAGATTTGGGGATAGACCCTATTCATTTCTCTATCATAATGACCGTTAATTTAATGATTGGATTAGTTACTCCGCCTGTAGGATTGCATTTGTTCATCACTTCATCAATTGCGAAAATTCCTATTGCGTCAGTAATACGAGCTTCAGTTCCATTTATCGTGATGCTGTTAATTTCTTTGCTGCTTGTGACATTTATTCCGCAACTCTCATTATTTATTCCAAATTTATTGAATAACTAATGAATACAAAAAGTAAAAAGGAGAGGAAACTTAAAGAAATGAAAAAAACTATCTATTACTTAATTTTTTCGTTATTCCTAGTATTTGTACTCGCAGCTTGCGGTACAGAAAACAGTAGTAAAGCAGAAAGTGGGAACCTTAATTTAAAGTCAGCAGATGTTGTTGAAAAGGCAAGTCCACATACGAAAGGAATGTTAAAGTTTGCAGAAGACTTAGAGGAAAAATCTAATGGTGAAATAAAAATGAAACATTACTCAGATGGGCAGCTTGGAGATGAAGAAGATATAATTGAAGGAGTTAAAAGTGGTAGTATAGACTTTGCAGCTACAGGAGTGCTTCCTGGCACAGAGATACCTGGAAGTTTAGGAGCCCCATTCCTTTTCGAAAGTGAAGAAAATCTATTTCAACTTATAAACAGTGAATACGAGGAATTGATTTTAGATAGAATTAATGAAGAAGATGCAACTAAAAACTTAAAAGTAATAGGGTTAATTCCCAATATGACTCGTGTAATTACAACAAAGGGTAAAGAAATAAGAAAACCAGAAGATATAAAAAACTTAAAAATACGTGTGCCAGAAGAAAAAAGCACTTTGTCAGCGTTTAAAGAGATGGGTGCTAATCCTTCTCCATTAGCATTTACTGAACTTTATACTTCTTTGCAAACTGGTGTAATTGAAGCGCAAGAGAATCCTTATCAAATTATTTATGATAATAGTTTTTATGAAATTCAAGATACAATAATAGAAACAAATCATGCAATACCTCCCAGATTTTTAATAGTTAATGAAAAACTATATGATTCTTTGAGTGCAGAACAAGTGGAGCTTATCAAAGAAACTTGGAGAGAAGCGGAACTTTATATGGAGGAATTAATTACAAACGATACAGAAGATTATATAGAGAAGCTAAAGGAAAAAGGAATGAATTTTATAGAACCAGACGTTGATGCATTTAATGAAGCAACAAAAGAAACACAAGAATACTATATTGATATTTTAGGAGAAGACATTTTTAACGCGATCAAAGAGTTCAGTGATAACTGAATTAGGTAACTATTGAAACACCATATAATTTAAGAGGAGAAGATAAAGATGAAAGTTTCGTTAGCTCAAGTTAAATCTAGTACGGATAAACAACAGAATCTGGAAAAAGCGGAAAGATATATTAAGCAGGCTAAAGAATCAGGTTCGGATTTTATTGTATTACCTGAAATGTTCATGGCTTATGTGCCGGCAGATTCAGCAACAAAACCAGCTGATATTGCAGAGCCACTAGATGGACCTTTTGTCAGCAAATTAAAGCAATACGCTAAAACAAATCAAATTTACGTTATTTTCGGAACCTATGAGTCGGATTCAAATTCAAATGAATTCGCTTATAATACCATTATTTGTCTGGATCGTTCTGGAGAATTGTTACAAGCTTATCGAAAAACACATTTATATGATGCTTTCAATTATAAGGAATCAGAAACGATCAAACCAGGAACGAAGAGTGCAGAGGTAATTGAAACGGAATTTGGTAAAATTGGAATTATGGTCTGCTATGAGATCCGTTTTCCTGAAATTAGCAGAAAACTAGTTATAGAGGGAGCTGATTTTATTTTTGTTCCGACGGGATGGGTTGCAGGCAATATGAAGGAAGACCATTGGCAAACAATTCTTCGTGCAAGGGCCATTGAGAATACGGTTTATATGTTTGGCGCTAACCAAGTTAACAATATGTTCACAGGATGCAGTATGATTGTTGATCCTATGGGACTCGTTATAGCAAGTGCGGGTGAAGAAGAAACCTTAATTACAACCCCAATTGACATTGATAGAATCAAAAGAGTTCGAAGTAAATTACCAAGTGTTAAAGATCGTAGGCCAGAGTTCTATAAAATTGAGTAAAAGTATTTAACTTGATTCCTTCAGTATTATAATAGGGATAAAAAACTTTAATAGAAAACGAGAATATTCAAACTCCCATCCAACACCGACTACTGATGACTTAATAGTTGATTGGTAAGCGAGTATCTAAGGAGTATAAACTAAACTGTGTAAGTAAGACGCGTACGGCTTACTTCGCAGTTTAGTTTTTTGTTATAATCAGCGGGTTTGATCGTTTAACTTCCACAATCACCACCTGTAATATGAATAAACACTCCAGCCCATGAATATATTGGCTGGTTCAACTTAAATCATCCTCACACTCCAATCCCCAACCGCCTCATCATCTCCTCCACCCGCTCCGGCGTAGCTTCCTCATCACGCACCTCACACTCCCGCTCCCTCTGCTTCAACATCTCTCCTTCCAACCAATCCGGCACAATATCCGCGCTGCCCGAAACAGACGCACCTATCCCGCGATTCTCGGGCTTGCGCTTATTCCGGAAAGCCACTCGCTCCGCCTCCACCTGAGCCAATGTCCGAATCCCCTTCTTATCCCACGCATTCAAAATACTTTTCACATACGCTCACGATAAAATATTCCGCTCCAGAGCACGCTTCATCGCCTCAATCACTAATTCTTCTCCCAAGGTTTCACACCAGTCCTGTAAAGATTCCGCGACAAACGGACTGATCAGGCCGAAGTTTTCTTGATAAAACTGGATTGCATCCGAATCACTTGCTGACCGGTTCATTTCTTGGTCCGCAAATACACCCGCGCGCATAGCTGCTGCAGATGCATTTGTATTATTTTGTTTTGTATTTGTTTTGTTTATGTATTGTTTAATTAATGGGGCCGGAACTTGGTCCGAAAGATGGGTCGGAAGTTGGTCCGCATGTTGGTCCGGGATTTGGTCCATCAGTTGGTGCGGAACAAAGGTCAAGCTTTCGTTCCCTTGCTGGCTCAAGGAGTGAGCAATCGCTTGGTCCGAAGACTCGGCCAACTGTTCACTGCTACCCTGCTCTACTAGATTTTGCCCTTCCGTGTATTTTTCTTTCAATTGTCCATCCACGACACGAGGCATATCTGCTTGCTTCACTTTTTCCGCCGCAGCCGTATTCTCTGTCTCGCTAAACTGCTCTTCTCTATGCTGGAAATCCGTTTCAGCATTCAGGGAAACCTCCTCATCCCGTTCCATCTCAATGACTAGACTATGCATCGTATAAATAGGCGCTCTCCCCTTGCCTCGCGATTCCACGTCGATGTACTTTAATTCCTCAAGCTCTGCACGCGCCTGTTTAAAACTCGTTGCCGATAAGCCCGCCTTATTACGGAGTGCCGATCCAGGGGCAGTAAATGTATTTTTCCATCTCGTTTTATTGTTCATATGCATGAGCGCATACCACAACGCAACCGCACTACCGGAAAGCGGCTCCCGTTCTTGGTGATCGTAAAATGCATTGATTTCTTTTATGTAATTCATCTTCATCTATTCCCTTCCTATTTTTCTTCAGTTAACTATAAAAATATAGCCAAGCATCCCAGCTGAACATTCATTTTTCAGCTGGGACTTTTTTAAAGTGAAACATCCTTTTATTCAGGAGGCTTCCCGTCGTAAAGTGCCCGCAGTCTCTTCCGCGCGCTCTTCCCCCAACTCTTCACAGCGTCAACGGAAACCCCTTTCAACTCTGCAATTTCTTTAAGCGGCATGTCGTGAATAATATAGTAATACACCCAATCCCACTGTTTCTCCGTAAGCTCGGACCTAACCTCTTGCCACATCTCCTGCTCTTCCAGCCCACTTTCCGGCATCTCGCTCATCCCATTTTGAAGTTCCGTTGTCGCATCATGGATTTGCTGCTTCTCTGTTTCTACAACGGCATCTTTCTTCTCTTGATCGCGCACTTCTTTGCGGAGCAGATCAACGAGGCGGTTGCGGATGATGTAGTTGAAGTAGGTGCCAAGGGGTCCTTTGTTGGGGTTGTACTTTTCATAGGCCTTCCATAAGGCGAAGAGGCCTTCCGAATAAAAATCTTGATACGGGTCACGAATTCCTAAGCGGTGGATCTGATAATGGATCCTTCGCTCGTTTTGTTTGAAGATATCCTCGAAACTCACCTCGTTAACGGCATTCCCCTCTTTCTTCTCCTTGTTCATTGTACTTCACTCCCTTCTGTCATCTATCTACTGGAATGTTGATTTTGTTCCTTTCTTCCAGTGACACGTTCATCATAAAACATCCCAGAAAACATTACTTTTTCCTTATTTCGCAAATGACGCTTCAAAATTGAATTTTCACCGGACAAAATTGCAAAATGACCTGGAAAAAGGCTGTGATAATTCAATTTTGAAGGTAATATCAAAAGTTAGCCTAAAATTATATTTATAAAATTTTATTGGAGGCTAATGACAATGAACAAGTTGGAGATTCTAGAAGACTATTTAGTTAACCCGAGAACCATGATGCTTTTACCTGCAAGGCAGATTGGGTACGAGACAATTGTAGCTGAGCAGGGCAGGCAATTTCTCATTAAAAAAACAGCACTTGAGCTAATGGAACAAGCATGCTCAAAGTACGGTGCTACATTTGATGGCAGAAGGAAATCGGTGACGGAGCAGACTGGTTTTAAACGAAGAGTCCCCATTCCGGTTAGTAATTATTTTGGTATTTATGCTTTTCCTACGCATGCGATCAAGGATTTTGATTGTATGTGGATTTTTGCGAATCATGTTCATCATGTGGAGCCGGTTCCAGGTAGGAAGCAAGGGGCGAAAGAGAAATCGGTGGTTGTGTTTCGGAATGGGCTTGAATATGAGTTGGAGGTTTCGCTGCATACGGTAGAGACGCAGTTGGATCGAGCTAGACAATGTAAGTATATGTTTACGTATAGGATTGAGCAGGGTAGGGATAAGTAGAGGTTATATAAAACAGACAACAGCGGTATTCAGTTAAGATAGTTGGGCTCAGGTTCTTTATAAGGTTTTATGAGTTATATGTGAATCTTTTTCTTGATGCTAACACCACAACTTTGTGTGCCCAAAAAATTATATTTAGTATCTATTCATTCATACACCAGCGCTTTTTAGCATACTGACAAAGAGTCATCGTTTCTAAACATAATGCTAGGCTGACCAAGCAACTAAAAAATCCTCACATAATTTATCATGTGAGGGTTGAGCAGCATATCCAACTAAATTTTCAAAAAGCTGATATAGAATACGTTGATGAGATTAACTTAAGACGATTTTATGAAGGAGATGGTTTTGAATTATTACAAAAAAATGATAATTAACTAACAGATAACTTTTATAGCTGTTAGGCCTTTTATCACGCGTTAACAGTCTGTAATACTCCACCTCTAAACATGATAACCCACCACTTTAGTTATTAACGTGGTGGGAGTCTGACCTCATTCCCTTGATTGGGTAGGGCCAGGAATTAGAAAACTCATTCATATCATCATACAAATCCAATATATTGGCTTATCTTAATATTACACTTGGAATGTATTCTATCCATAGTTTCCTCATCGTCAAAGAAAATCAAACCATACTGCCCAGATGCTGCCTTCACTTTTTTTATAATATAATTGGAATAATTACATTTTTTAAATTCAGTCTCTATATCAATTTCCAGTTTAAAATTTTCCTCTTTGACAAACCATAATTTATTCTTATATGCATAATATTGTTGACCGTACAGCAGTATTACCAACTTTTTTAAACAATAATCAAACGTTTCCTTATTCATATTAAATGGCTTAACTTCATTTTCATCTTGAGTTTCCATGATAATATATTCCTCGCCACTAAGATATGTTTCCTTTGTGGCGGCAACCTCTTTAGGCATAAGTTCACCTATATCTTTATGTGATTCTATTTTTGTCATAATATGTTTCCGCCTTTCTGAATTATCGGCGAACAAATTAGGATCTTTTTTTAGAAGGTATAATGATTCATTTATATCTTTTCCTTCAAAATTTGTAATTAAATATTTTACTAAGAACCCTGCACATGAATAGTGGGAAATTTCTATACTTTTTAACAAACATTGCAAGAGTATGTAAACTACCTGTTTTTCTAACTGTTTGTTTTGACTTAGGGCAATAGAAAGTGTAAAGCCCGAATATCTATGAGCCTCATTTCTATCAATATCCACAATACTTTTGAAATCGTACACAACATTTGTCAATACTTTAACATTGTCTTGGATTATCAACTTCATAAGTAGATTATGAAAAGTAGTTAAAGTTTGTTCGCTTGTTGTAACATTATCCAATTCATCCAGAAAAGCCCGTAACTGTCGGGGATCATTTGTATCAAGCGAAGATAGAAATTCATTAAGACTATCCATAAAATCTCTACCTAAATTATCTTCACCTTCTATATATAAAGAAAAATAAAGAGATACCAAATCCCTTGCCTTATTATAATGCTTTTCTTTATATAAGTAATTAATTAAAGAAAGAATATTCCTTAAAAATGATTTGTATATTTCTACAAATTTTACTTGATCGTTTTCATATAGATATATTGAATACAACTTTCCATCAGTAGTTTTATATTTCTTAAGTTTATTTATTACTTTCTTATCTAGTAATAGTATACCATCTTCAAATTCTTTATTCATATTATGATTAGCTATAAATTTTAGGTTTTGAAAAACACTTTCAATATTATAATGTAATTTATCATAAACAGTGCTTAACATTGCATGTGTATCCAGCCGCTCGCCTACCGTCGATAACAACTTCGATAGAATTTTACTGCTTTTAATATTGTTTACTCTTATCAAGTTAATTAAACTATTAATTGTCCTAGAAGTATCAATTATTGAGTTTACTAACATTTTTGATACATTAATAGAGTTTAAGAGGTATTTAACTAAAAGTACAATATGTATTGCGCTAATAATTAGACTGAATATCCAAAAATATATTTTGAGGTGCAAGATATTAGTGATATGAATAGTATTATTTCCATTTATATTTAAATAATAATCATAATGATTCTGGAGCATATAACCAGTAATGATAACCAAGAGTATAATGAATACTACTCTAATTATTAAATTATTTTTATATCTATTGTGCGATGCTGATGGTGAAACTGTTTTTTGCTCCCTATGAGTGAATATATAAATTGCAGATAATATTGATAAAACGAATCCAAAAGAGTTGGTAAGGGTTTTTATGAACCCTTGTACATCAGTATCATAAAATCCATTATCATTATAAACAACAATATTCACAATATTATACAAAAGGTTGTTAATTAGCTTCAAATCTTCGTTTTGAGGCGTACTTGGCCTTAAGATTAAAAATATAAATAACAAACAACAATAAAATATAGCAATGTACAAAAGTGGTCTTTTAAAATATTTACTCTTTAAGAATTCCAATCCAGTAATTCCCAATCTAACTAATATTTTCAACGACTTATTCATATTATAAATAACCCCTTATACAAAAAAAGAGCTGGGAATCCACCTCTTTTAGCCTTTATTTAGCATTCCCACAAAATAGCTCCCAATATTTCTTTTATCTATAATGCTGTTTCTAGGGGTATTAATCCATGGCTCTTCTTGATGTGTTAGTTGTTCTAGATACTTACCATCGAATTCACCATATACATTCCAAACAGCGTTAATTAATCTTATTTGATTATCGTTTAAGATCTGATTTTCTATTTCTTTTAAATTTACTTTCTCAATTGTTCTATAACCATAGTGATTATAATCTTCATATATACTTCTTATTACGGGGCCATGATCCCAAGCTTCAAAGTCATCACTAAACAAGTTTACATTTTCAAGCGCCATGTGCCAACCTTGAACATAGTAAAGAAGTTTTTGAAGTTTCAAAGGAGTTATAGCAAACGGAGTACCTGGTTCACTCATACTTAACAAGTACTTTGCAATATCCGAAGCAGTCACTGAAGTGTCATTATTAATAACTCCACTGTACATAACTTCTAAATTACTCGCCTTAGTTGCTACCATATAATCCCTCCTCTTAATTTAATTATACATCAAAAGAAAATGCTTGTCAATTAGTTATCTGAAAAGTCAATTAAATTTCGTTTGTTTAAAATGAATATAACAATAGGGTTATGGAATCTTTCAATCGGCTTAAAATAGTCCAACATTAAAAAAACAGGTGTGGACAATCTTACGCTTACATCACCCTACTATATCGCTCTCTTTAGCATATTAACGTGGTGGGGACTCGCCCATTGTCACTGCTCTTGACAGTGATAGACTTAGAGAGCAGCCATCAGCCTAGCCTCCGACTTTTTAGCCGAAGAAGGTAAGTCCATAATACTTCCCCCTTCAATCTCAGGTAAATTGTCCTCCCACTTGCCCTTTCATACTTCAACACCTCTTAGGCCTATACTAGAAACTACTATTGCCATTACATCATCTTAAATTTTGCATTTTCTATAGGTTACATACAAGATAAACGATATCCAAGCGCATGTCAAGAACGAGTGTTCGTTCCATGTCTAGCCAAGATACTAAAATGATCAATCCTTAGATAACCATTTTGAATTTTTCGCTAACTTTAATGTAAAATTAATCTACTATGAGCCGAGAAGAATTCATTTTACTTCAGGAAAAAATTATTAAAAAAGCTAGACCTCTTCACAGATGAACCTAGCTTTTTTTGCATTCTATAATATGAGACAAAATACGGATGGTTTCGAGTGATGACAGGAACCCATAATTACCAACAGTACACCATTCGACCTAACCTCTTATTTCTTCACAGATGATTACCGTAACGGTGTCTACTTAAGTGAAAACCTTAATTTGGGAATCATTGGCTAGAGCACCAGCCACAGCACATGCGACATTTGGCAGGGTGAAAGAAAGTGGAATCGGCCTAGAAGGCGGCAGCGAATGAATCGAACCTTATCTAAAAACGCGATATATTTATCGATCGGGAATCTATAATATAAATAAATTCATCCTATACATGTATTTAAATATAAACACATTGGAGCTTTTCAGAACGCTCGAAGGAGTCCAAGGGAGAAACTGCCATAAGATGACAGTTATCGGAGAGGCTGATTGTGCAGGGCAAGCTTTCGAAACGTAACAAAGTTTCAATAATTTTCATCTCCTTTTCTCGTCTATTCAACAAGGAAAGGAGATGAAAGTTTTTTTCCAAACAAAAAAGTAACATGCATCCTGGTTTAAGAACTCTTCTTCTTTATCTCCGCCTTATTTTCTTCACTATTATACGCCACCTCTTCTTTGCTTACGTGATCGACAACCATCGTCTCCCTCCGCAATGATTTAAAGAAAGATATCGTCATTGCTAGTATTACAATTGAAAATGGAAGCCCTGCGGCGGCTGAGACAGTTTGGAGTGGTGTTAATCCTCCCGTTAAATGTAATGCAATTGCTACACCTGCAATGACCATTGCCCATAAAATTTTACTTCTATTTGACGGATTCGTACTTTCTTCGCTGTACATACCTAATACATAAACAGTTGAGTCGGCTGAGGTAACGAAGAAAATAATTAACGAAATAAAAGTCATGAGAATGAGTATTGGTGATGCAGGAAATAACTCTAGAAAATAAAACAAGGCTGTATCCATATTTTCTAAAATTCGATTGGAAAGTTCTGTGTTTCCAAGGTTAATAATGTTGTAGAGGGCGGTTCCACCAAATGTCCCATACCAAATCATGGTGGCAATTGTTGGAACAATCATCGCTCCAAGGATAAATTCCCTAATTGTTCTTCCCTTGGATATACGAGCGAAAAATAGTCCTACAAATACACCAAAGCTAATTGCCCAACCCCAATAGAAGAAATCCCAGCCTGCTTGCCAGCTGTAATCATTAAGAAATGGTTCTAGGTGAAAACTCATGTCTATAAAATTGTTTAAGTAATTACCGGTTGATGTAAAAAGTATTTCCAAAACCTTGACGGTCGGACCAAGGGAGAAAACCGCTGCTAAAATCATTAAGGCTATTATAATATTAATATTAGATAACCACTTAATCCCCCGCTCTATACCGCTACTTGCGGAAGCAGTAAAGATAATTGTTAGAATAACAATTAAGATAATATTATTTACTGTGTTATTTGCAATACCATATTGATATTCAAAACCTGCTCCCATTTGGTTTACGCCAAGTCCTAGTGAAGTTGAAATGCCGCTAATTACTGCAAAGATTGCTAAAATATTAATGAATTTTCCAATTGGACCGAATGCCCGCTTCCCTAATAAAGGTTGTAAGGTATGATTGATCAATGGTGGTGTATTTTTCCGATATTGAAAATAGGCCATAATTAATCCAATAATCGTATAGGTTCCCCAGCTATGAACCCCCCAGTGAAAGAATGTATATTGCATCGCAACTTCCGCAGATTCCTTTGTTCCACCATCACCATATGGTGGTTCCAAGTACATTAATACCGGCTCAGCAACACCCCAGAAGAAAAGACTAATAGCTAGCCCACAACTGTATAGCATGGCAATCCAAGTAAATGTATTGAACTGGGGACGGTCTGTATCTTTACCTAAACGAATATTCCCGTATTTGGAAAAAGCTACGAATAAACAAGTAACAACAAAGAACAGAGCAACAAACATATAAAACCAACCAAAATACTCCCCGATAAAAGTAAATAAAATATACGCAGCAACATCACCAAGTTTTTCTGGTGCAACAATACCAAAACCTACAAATAAAGCAGTAAATGCAAGCGACGCAATAACAACAAAATTTTTCCGCATCCCCATTCCCCTTTAGATTTTATAGATAAGAAACTCCAAGAAAGGATTACGCCGACTACTATTTTAATAGGCTTTCCCTTCCCCTTACTTGTCCCCTTCTGCTGGTATGACCCACTGATCCTTTCCACGAGCAGTTGTTACATATTCTGGCCAACGGTAGTGAATAGGAGGTTCATAGTCACACAGCGGCTCTTGCCATTCATTACCCTTCATACCGCCACCCGTTCTTTCGTTAAATTCATCCTGTGCTTGTTTTAATACTTCCGGTTTCGTTAATAAATCGATAATCGTCATTCCAATTGTTTTGGATGCGCTCTCGATCATTGGATCGATACATTCTCGAATTCCACCCAACGCATTCATCACCCATGCTGGATAAGCATACCCCGGTTTCGGTGACTTTAGTGCTGGTCTACCAATATACAGTCGTACTGTTGGAGCATGCCAGCAATATTCCGTATAATCGTCCGAAGTGAAATGACGTTGGATATCTGGAATTGTTTCCCGAAGCCTCCTCTCCGCTTCCTCCGGTGGAATGAGATTTTCAACCTCATCTAAATATGGTTTCTCCATTGGTTCCAATCCAAGGTTTTCTTGAATTTCCTGCGCTACCTTAATCGCATCCCTTTCAAACTTCGGAGGACCAGCAATTTCCAAGTTCTCATATGTGACTGTTGCCATTGTATGGTTTTCAAGGCCCGCTCTGGACTTGGTTATCCATTCTTTCTTCCAGTTACAATGTGCAGATTTAGCGGCACTTTCCGCATTTTGATCAAGGACTTTAACTACATCTTCCGCCATTTTAATATCCGGCACTCGAATGAAATAGTAGATTTGCGCCATTTGACCAGGAATATTATCTGCTGTTGCTTGTCCGGCATTTAAAATCGTCTCATTCACACTCCATCCCAAGTTGTGTGGTAGCATGTGTTCCCTAGACATCTTGGATAATGTATACATCTGTACAACTGCATCAGTAGCCCCTGGCGCACGAACAGAAGCATGAGATGCCGGGATCGGTGAATCATCTCCTGAAGAAAGCCACGTTTCCGGTTCATCACATGTAAACGTGTACATAACGGAGTACGCAACTGCACAATGTGTATTCCATCGTGTCGTGTTACATAATGGCAACATATAAAATGGATGGAAACTAATCGCTGCATCAAGGTCATCATAATATCCTTTCGCGGCATGAATTGGCTTCGAGCCTCTTACTTTTTCTGCAGGCTCTCCAAAGAATTTTAGCTTTCCTTTAATATCGAATTTCTCCATGACCGCTTTTGCAGCTAGAAATCCTCCAAAGGACCCAATACCCAATGCAGAATGAGGATCCGTGTGTCCACCTGCGTATTTACTCAAACCATTTCTTAGACGTTCCACCGTATCTGCCGCTTGGCAATTTCCTGGTACCGCATCATACTCGGCATACCCGGCAATAACAGGCCCATCGCCATTCTGCCATGTCGCGCAAAAAGCAGTAGGCATGCCTCCACTCCCTTCTTCTACAGTAAACCCTTCTTTCTGCAATTGCTCGATATACCACTTGGAGGATTTATATTCTCTCCAAGCCGTTTCCCCATAATTCCATATCTTTTGATTCCAATCAGATAGTTTAGATTGGTTTTTATCTACCCAATCCATGATCATTTGTTTTTCGTCTGTAATCAACTTCTCTCCTAGCGTTGCCATAGTAACCACCTTTTCACCATTTTAATATAAGTACCTGCAGGGCTCTATCACTATATATCCTTTTTTCAAAAAGGGTAAATTATATTTCTAACCTTCTATTCACCCATTAATAGGGTTGCTTCTTTTTCAAATACTTTCTTTCCAGCAATCCAAGTTTCAGTAACAGCAATGTCCTTTATCTCTTCCACTGGCACATCGTAAGGATTCTTTGATAGAACAGCAAAGTCCGCTAGCTTTCCTTTAGTAATGGAACCAATCAGGTCTTCTTTATTTACCACTTTTGCTGCCTCAATCGTATATCCACGCAATGCTTCTGTAAGAGTGATTTGGTGCTCCTCCCCGATAAGGTTCCCCTGTAAGGTCTTCCGAGTTACGGCCGCATAGATGGCAAGGATAGGATTCGGTGGAGATACTGGTGCATCGGATGATAATACAATTGGAATACCCTTTTCTTTGAACCACCCGTATGGTGAATAATTCCGTCCTAATTCCCCAACCTGACGAATAACTCCTTCCCCATATTGGTACACATGCTGTGGTTGCGGTACCGGCCAAATTCCGAGTTCCTTTATAGCATCCATTTGGGAAGGGTCCGGCAATCCACAGTGCTCAATGCGATGACGACGGTCAAAAGTTTCATTTGCTTGGGCTTCCCTTACCCCATCAATTACAAGCTGAATAGCACTATCTCCTTGAGCATGTGTCAACGTTTGAAATCCTTGCTTGTGCGCTTTGAAGAACATTTCTTTGAAAGTTTCGGGTTCATGATACAAGTATCCTTTCTTTCTAGCATTATCAGCGTAGTTCGTCGAAAGATAAGCGGTACCAGAATTTAATGAACCATCCGCATAAAACTTAATCGACCCAATTGATAGCTGTTTATCACCAAATCCAGAACGGAATCCAAGATGAATGAGTTCATCTAAATAAGTAGATAAGAAGGACATAACAACACGCATTTTTAAATTTCCATTCTTTTTAGCTACATCAAATGATTCCATTTCTTGCTTTGTTACTTGCGGATCATTAATCGTTGTAATTCCAGCCGTCACACACTTTTCTTGCCCGACTTGGATAAGAGTTTGTAAGTTTTCCGGTGTATCTGGCATGTGTATATTCGGCCCATGATTTCCAACAAGTACACCTGATTTTTCAGCAAAAAAATCATTGGCACTATCAAAAAGTTGTCCATTCGGTTTTCCATTATTGTCTCTTCCAATCACGCCTGCTATCGGATCTTTTGTATGTTCATCAATCTCCAACATATTAAGGAAATAATGGTTTACGACGTTCGCGTGCCCACTTGCATGCATAATTTGAACTGGATATTCGGTACTGACCCGATCGAGGTCATCTGCGGTTGGATAACGTTTTTCTTTCAAGTTTCTTTGGTCAAAGCCGAACCCTCGAATAATCGCTCCATCACGTAATCGGTCTGTATGAATCGATAGTTCCCGAACTAAATCATTGATACTTTTTACCTTGGGATAACTTATATCAATCCACGTATGACACATCCCTAACATCATTAAGTGTAAATGCGGATCAATAAATCCTGGTAATAAACATTGACCGTTTAAATTTATTTCTTGGATTTCACTACCTTCAAGAGCGAGCCGACATTCTTCAACAGTACCGGCACAAACAACCCGATCCCCTTTTACCGAAATAGCTTCTACCCGCTCCGTTTCTTCCATCGTTAAAATGCTTCCACCATAAAATAGAATTGATTGTTCTTTCACAGATACTCCTCCTTGTTGTTTAGCTATGCCTCATATAACTTATATGCAAAAACTATGCCAAGACAGTGTATCCCTTACTTTATAACCTTTTTAGAAATTGACTTATACCAGGTTATACATTTCTGTATAACCCTCTTTTTGATTAACCCTATCAAATTGAGCTTTTTTATTTCTATACAAAAGTGAATAATCTATACAAAATTAAATAACATTTGCTAAGATAGACTAAAGGGGGAATTTTTAATGAATTTGGATAAATATTGGGACTGGGAGGAAATCGTGGATAGTATCAAATACAGATGTCATTGTAGCAGACTCCAAAGGAAACATTGTATATTCGAATTCTTCCGTCGAGCTTTGGTTAAATATTAAGAAAAACGATATCATCGGCCTTTCCGTTATGCAGCTGGAAAAAGAGAGAGTGTTTTACCCATCGGTTGTGAAGCGCGTACTGGAAACAGGCGAAAAACAAACACTTATTCAAGAAACTAGAAGCGGTAAAAAGCTGCTTGTTACAGGTAATATTGTTTATAATGACAAGAACAACATCAAATATGTTGTTACCTATGCTCAAGACGTCACCGAATTAGAAAAAATGAAGTTGTATGTAAAAATGATAGAAGGTGAAATGGAAACCATTAAAAGTGAACTAAAGGAGTTACAAAACAAGCAGTCAGCGACTCCCCATATTATCGCGAAAAGCGAACCAATGAAACATGTCGTTAGTTTAATTAATCGTGTTGCATGTTCCAACACATCCGTTCTTTTAACTGGGGAGTCAGGAGTTGGGAAGACGTTACTAGCTGAATATTTACATAACCAAAGCGGGCGAAAGGGTAAGTTTGTCACGATTAATTGCAGCAGTATCCCTGAATCCCTGCTTGAATCGGAATTGTTCGGATATGATGCTGGTGCTTTTACCGGGGCTAATCCAAAAGGAAAAAAAGGACTGGTTGAAGAGGCGAAAGGCGGTACCTTGTTTTTAGATGAAATTGGCGAATTGCCCATGAATCTCCAAGCAAAACTACTTACTTTCACACAATCGAAAGAGTTTATCCGTGTTGGTGAAACGACGCCTATATCGTTAGACTTCAGACTTGTCACTGCTACCAATGTCAATTTAAAAGAAAGGATTGAAGATGGGAAATTCCGAGAAGATCTCTATTTCCGCCTTTCGGTCATCCATATTCCGATTCCTCCTTTACGAGAGAGACGAGAAGATTTATTGTCCCTAATTATCGAGTTAACACAAAAATTTAATCAACGGCATCAACAAGAAAAGGTATTGGATCATGCAGTTATTGATCACCTCCTTCATTACGAATGGCCAGGGAATGTCCGTGAATTAGCAAATTTAATGGAGAGATTGGTTTTAACCGTTGAGGACAATCTTATACAGCAAGAGCATATACCAAAAGAGTTTATCTCCAATTATCGAAAAGAAAACAATTTCAGCTTCAAGGCATTAGGGGAGAAAACTTTACCAGAGATGATGCAAGAGTTCGAAACTCAGATATTGCAAAATGTTTACGGGCGCTGCAAAAGTACAACTGAAATGGCACGTCAATTAGGTGTCAGTCAACCTACCGTTGTTCGAAAGCTTCAAAAATACGGTATAAAAAAGACTACCTAGGGACTGCACCCCAAAAGTTAGAGTTAAAAATCTAATTTCTGGGGTGTAATTGTATGGCGAAGTATAGTGACTATCCCTACGCCTTACTCCTGGATCGAATTATTAACATCCAGAACTGCAGACTGTCTGAAGTTATCTAAATCAATTAAAAATCCCTATATCACTCACAATCCCCTGCCGCTCCATTTCTATTAAATCTATAACTTCCATTAATTCGCCTACTGCATCATCAACGTATATACATCATCTTCCATCAAACTACAGGATATTTTAATGAGTTCTCTTTCAATCTCTACTAAGGCAAGTTTACGATACAGATTTCTTACAAGATCTTCTTTCAGCATTTTTCCCTTAGCATGTGATCCATCCTCCTAATTAATGACTAAATCCGCATCTAGAAGCGTATAATCTTAACTTTTTGCAATATACTCTTAAGGATACAATCAGGTAAGATATCCCCCCTAGTCTTCAATAAATACAAACTTGATTTACTAATTTTTCGCTCCGTGAGGTATGTTTATTAGTACCACATTTTCATGAAGTATATGTGCTACTTTTTTCATATACTCAAATACCTTTTTATTGGGAGGGCCTATGGGGAAAAAGTCGTTATAAAAATCAAAGAATTACTTGTGGAAAATAATATATCACTAAGAGAACTGTCCCACTTAACTGATATTCGACATGCGACGATAAGAGAGCTATCAAACCACAAAAGAGAAAACTTAACTTCCGGCATATAGAAAAAATAGCGGGTGCTTTGGGTGTTGACGATATTAGGGAGATTATTGATTTAACGGATGAGTAGTTGAAAAGTCTACATTTCAAAATCCTTCCAAGGAGCTAATCTATTCTTGGAAGCCTTTTTGATATAAACAGCAATACCCGGCATTTGCAAAACAGATTGAATTAAGTATCACATTAGATAGTGGAGAGCAAATCATAATGGAATAGGCTTATTTTAAATTAAGATTTTATCCTGTGGTGAGCATTTATTTGGATATTTACATTTCCCCTCATTCAGTAATGTTCATTGTCTGAGAAAAAATCCCACTATAAACTTACGATTACCCCCTGTGTAACTAATTAATTGTAATTAGTTAATTTTCCCCACTAAATATGTTATGCTATATTTTAATTAATAAAAGAATAATTCCATCCAAATCTTGTGAAAATTTTAATAACAATCATTAAATGACAAGGAATTATATAAAAAAACAGTATATTTTAAGAAGGGAGCCCATTATGACTACCTTAATAGAGGAAAATCAGAAGTTCCATAGCGCTATTCCAAGTTGGAGTGGATATAATTATCAAGGTAAAGTTGCCATATACTCTGCGTTGTCTTTTATAAATTCAAAACAGGGTGTAGATTTATCGAGATATTCCCTGGAATTAGAGTGGTATGAAGACTTTGCAATTAAAGTAGATGATACATATATATCAATTCACCAAGTTAAGTCCTACAAATATACAACGCTTAGCAAATATAAAGATTCTATATGGAATTTATTAGGAAAAGCATTTGAAGAGAATATTCAGCAGGTATTTTTACATACATCAGAGAGTATATTATCCACAGATAAAATTGAAGAAGAATTAATAACCCTTGATCCTCCAACCAAAAAGAAGAATGAAAGGGATTACACGCCATTCTATTATTATAAGTTGATTACAGATAATAGTGCTTACAATGAGATATTTAAAAAAATTTATAAATATAAATATCGTACGGATAATAGTGAAGTAGACTTTTGTGGGATTACTGAAATTGATAATAAAATAAAGTGGCAAATAAAGGAGTATTATAATCTACAGGGTAAGAGTGAGTCAGAAGAACAAATCAATAGAGCATTTTTAAATATTCTTAACCACCTAAACGAGCATATTACTTCTAGACATAGAGAAGAGCAAGCCTTGGGAACAAAAACTCCCCCAGTAGTGATAAATATGAAAGAATTTTATGAAATATTAGAGGAAGACTGGGAAAGGGCTTCAGAAGAATATTACACTCAACAATTAAGACATTCCTTTTATAAAACCAGCGAGTCATTTTTACACACTCTTTTTAAAAGCAAAAGAGTAAATGAAATAGATTTAAAAAGGGCTGAAGAATTCATTGCGCAAATTAATCTATTGGATACTAGTAAATTTCTTGAGTTCTGTAAGAAAGTAACTCCTTATATCACTGTACGGAAAATGGATATACAGAAGTTCCGGGAACTCATACCAGTAAATGGATTGAAAACGTCGCTTATTTCGACATTAATTATGGTCAAACAAAGGTTAGATAACAAACATCTTTTACAAAGAAGAATTAATAATAAAACTGAAAATTACCTACCTACTACAATAGACCATGATCCTACTCTAGCTTTGGTCTCAGAAGAGATAATCGTAGGAGAATTAGCAAGTGATATTTTAGAAAATGATGATTTAGACGAGTTTCTATATGAGGTGGAGGCTATGATATCGCATAAGGTAAAAACCGATTCATTGGAAAGAGCTGCTTCTAGAATAGATCTAGTTCCAGAGGTTGAGAAAGATAATGAACAAGATAGAAATGACAAATTTACAAAAATAAAGAAAATTAGAATAGTAGATCTAAACCAAGCTAAGGAGGAATTAAACAAGTGAAGGAAATTATGAACATCATCTTTACCGAAAGCAACTTTAAAGTTATAGACTTGCCGAATAATCAAGATACTGATTCATTTTTTGCTATAAGCTTAGATAATCAAAAGATAAATTATTATTTAGTGCTATTCCTTGATGATATATCGAGTATCCTAAAGAATCAAATTGATTTTAATAAATTCTATGAAAATATAATGGAACTAGAAGAAGAGTATGATCCCCAAATGGACAAAAATTTATCAATGATAATCTGTGCTAAACGCAATACACTTGAACCTAAAGAAGATATAAATCAGGCAATATATCGTATAGAAGAAGATCCATATTTCTTTAAAAAATATGTTTTGACATATACGCAAGAAGAGGTAAAGATGATTCATCATGAAGCTGAAGTTTCTGCATTGGGACTATCTTTAGATTTCATTTATGATATTTTATATAGTCACGATAAATTTCTATCATTTAAATCTAATCCTTATCTAGAATCAACATATAATTTAGTGTCCAAGTTATTTATAAAACTTCCTTTCTTAAATCTTAAAAATGCCAATCGGCAAATAGACGATTTATCTGATAACATCGACAGCTCGTTAAGTCTTGAACAAACAAAACTGAGAAATAAATCATTAGACTCACTAAATAATTTGATGCAAGACTCAGACAATCTTAGAGGTAAAATAATCGATTTCCTGGAGGTGAGCAAAGATGGAGACCTATAAAATATCAAAAATATACATTGAAAACTTCAAACTAATTGATAAAGCATTCATCGATTTTATTGATGAAGACTTGGTAGTTTTAGATGGGCCAAATGGGTTCGGAAAGACAACAATATTTGATGCTGTTGAATTAGTTCTAACAGGGAATGTCTCAAGAATAGAAAATTACAACAAGCAATCCGGTTATAAGACTTTATTATTTAGTAAAGATAATACAAAAGAAACCATAATTAAAATTGAATTCGTTTCCGAAAGTAATACCTACACTTTTATCAAAAGGTATACCCCTCAACCTCAATTAGGCAAAAGAGAACGAAGACCTGATAACTGGAGACTGTTTAACACTTATATGTTAAATGATTTTAATACAGATATAAACGAATCTAAAAAAATTGAACAAGCCGAAATTTATGATCTCTTAGGAATTAATGAGGACTTAGGAAGACTATATGAATTATTCTATTACATTCAGCAAGAAGATAACACCCGTTTTTTAAAGCAACCTGGTAAAAAGAGAATGGAAGCAATTAATCATTTATTTGATACTCATATCCAACAAGAGCAGCTAGAGAAGATCTCAAGTGTTCGTAAAATCTTGATGTCCGAAAAAAAGAAAGTATCAATTGAGATAGATCAATTAAAGAATAGAATTGAATTACATAGAGGATTGACAAGTGAAAAAGCTAGGGATGAAGTCAAATATGCACCATTATTACCGGTAAATACTAATACAGAATGGGATAAAAAGGCGATAGAAATTGCATCAAAAGAACAAAGAGATAAATATATCGCTGATTTAATTGAGCTTGAAGATTTCATTGAGAACTTTGATGAGTTTAAAAAAAGTGTTTTTAATAAAGGGATCAATCAAATAGCATCAAATAAAAGCCTACTGAAAACCATCATAATTGCCGATAATTTTATTGATGATTATGAGCAAATTGAAAAACAATATAACAGAGAGCAAATGCTCTTGAAAACAAAGGAAAAATTGATAAGGGAAAATTTAATGGAAAATCTTAAGGAAGTTAATTTTAATAATCTCAACAAAGAACTAGACCTTGATTTAAATATACAAGACATAGAACAAACCATAAAAAGCATTATAGACCAGCAGAATAGCGCAAGCGATCTGTCAAAACTTGTTAAAGATTTAAATGATACCAGACAAAAGTTACTAACTCACTTTAAACATGTACTCGACAAAACTAATGATAAACACGGAGAATGCCCACTTTGCGGATATGACTGGGTAAACTTTGATGCCTTATTTAGTGAGGTTGAAGAAAAAAGAAAATCTTTTTCAACTTATTATGATAATGCAACAGATTTATTAGAAAGGAAAATTGAAGAGTTATATAATAAACATATTAATGCCATATTGTTGTATATAAATAACGAATTAGAAGAATCAGCATTAGTGAACATAGATTTCTTTGAACAGCTTAAGAACGCGATGAAAAACAAAGATAAAATCAGAGGATTTCAAGGCTGGTGTAAAGAAAACAATGTCGATTATCAATCATTTGTAAATAACATGTACAATAAGGCAATTAAAGATATAGATGATAAAGTTGAGGAATTATATGAACATCTTAGTAAGCAAAAGAAAAATGTGAAAGCTGGTTATTCAGAATCAGACCCTAAGTTTAAACAATTTGACAATCTATATCAAAATATATTTCAGAAATCCGAGGAACTAGTGAAAGCTATAGACAAAGAGAAAATTGAACGGAAAAAGAAATATATTGACTATCTATTTTATCGTTATAATTCCAAATTGGTGGAATTAGAAAATAAAAATTTAGTTGGTCTAGAAGAGTTAGATCTAAAATTAGACACTAATATTGAAGAGTTAAAGGATATAATGGATTTATATGATAGTGAAATTAAAAAGCATTGGAATCAGATTATGACAGATATAGAGATTCCCTTCTATATTTATAGTGGTAAAGTTATCCAGGAATATCAAATGGGATTGGGAATATTTATTGAAGAGAGTCCCGATGGCGAGGCAAAAAGTATTAAGTTTGTTTCTGATAACAATTATGATCATGATGCTATAAATTATTTAAGCTCAGGTCAGTTATCTGCATTGGTGATTTCTTTTACGCTCGCATTAAATAAAGTTTACGGAAACCAGTCTTTAGATATTATATTAATTGATGACCCTGTTCAAACTATGGATGAAATTAATATTGCTTCTTTCACAGAGTTGCTAAGAAATGAATTTTCACATAAACAAATTATCATATCTACACATGAAGAGGATGTATCTAGATATTTACGTTATAAATTTAAAAAATATAATTTAAATGCAATGAAATTAAATGTTAAAGATCACTTATTAATGTCTATAAATTAGTAGCGTTTTTTAAAACTGATTATCATTGATTAATGCCAATACTTTACAATATTATACCAAGGTAATGTATCAACGCTTACAGATTTTTCACCACTAAATGTAAGCTCTAAATTTTAATTCCAGCATGAAGGATGTGAGAAATAATGGATAAAAATATTGCTCTATGTTTAGACACTAATATTTTGATGAATTTATTTGAACCTGGTCTACATGACACTAAAACATTTAACAAATTTCTTACAGCGGTAATAACAGGGAAATGTCATTTATTATTGGTTGATCAGGTTTAAGTAGAATGGGAAAAACATGTTCATAAAAGTGAAAAAGATTTTATCGGCAAAAGTATAACTGAAATTAATAAATATAAGGACTTAATAAGGTATATGGATAAAAATGAAGAAAAGCTTGAATTACAAAATGCATTGGATAAAATTAAAAGAATGCAAGCTAGAAAATATAGGTACAATTACGGGAAAAGAGCAAAGAGGATAGATAAGATACTAAATGATTCTGTATACACAAAAATATTAAAAAGAACACAGAAAGTAGAAGAAGTTATTGTTCAGAAGTCTATAAACAAAGAAGCACCTTTCTTTTACAACGAGTTTTCACAAAGTAATAATACGGTGAAAAACGAATCGGCAGATGCATCTATCTTTTTTACTTTGTATGATAATCTAAAAAATAGCACTTTAGAATATAATAAGGTATATTTTGTAACAGACAACAAAAAGGATTTTAGCGATCCTGCAAATCCAGCAGTGATTCATGATAATTTAAAAGATTATTTTAAAGAAGTAAATGTGACATTCAACATTGAAGAAACTGAACAGCCTAACTTCCGATATCATTTATCCTAACCAGGTACTTAAAACATCTGGGTCATCATCAACCCCAGCGAAGTCAAATAAACCAAGTTCAAACAATAAAAGTAGTTCCGCAAGTACATATACTGTAAAAGCGGGAGACACATTAAGTGGAATTGCATCTCGCCACGGTATTTCTTTACAGAACCTAATGAAGTGGAACAATCTGAATACGACGCTAATTTATCCAGGCAATGTATTCCATGTAACCAATCCTGGTAATTCTAGCAGCTCAACACCACCGAAAAATTCAAATGCTGGAAAAAGCAAGCCGAATAAACCGGCGACCGGGAATGCCACTGTTTATGTCATTAAATCAGGAGATACACTGTCACGTATCGCGAAACAGTATGGCGTCACCGTTTCGAACTTGAAGTCATGGAACAACTTATCTTCTGACATGATTTATATCG
>NZ_JBPPZG010000034.1:0-21326 GCF_051918545.1 Pseudogracilibacillus amylolyticus (SeqCode)
GCGAGTCAAAGGATTATTGATCGAATGAGCGATGTGTTAGGTATGGCGATGGCAAATATGGCAGTTACGATCAACCCTAGTCAGATCATAATTGGTGGCGGCGTCTCTAAAGCAGGGGAGCCGCTGCTCGCTAAAATAACAGCAGCATTCAAAAAGTATGCCCTCCCTAGGGTAAGTGAATGTTGTGAAGTGAAGCTCGCACAATTGGACAATGATGCAGGAATGATTGGTGCTGCTTACCTTGTAAAAAATCGACTTGAAAGGCAAGGAATTTAGAAATGTAAATATAGAGGAATGATAAAAGGAGAAAGTCATAAAAAGGGCTTTCTTCTTATAAATATCCTATATTAAAATTATATTTAATTCGTTCTAGTCTAAAAGCTTTATATTTTCCTGTCTACCATTAAGTATTTTGGACCATCCTTTAATTCTTTACATTGGGTATGTCTCCAAACTTATCTATTAATTGCTCTAAAGACTCAATACCTGTTTGACCATTTATTAGCAAATTGGATTAGAAAAATAAGTGATTTGTCCACTCAAATAAGATTTTTTTTCTAACAATTCCTGCCATTCTTCTATAGTGTGCTCATAATATTCTTTTCTATTTTATTTTTTTTGAAATATACCCATTCCCTTACATACACCTAGACTGATTTGATTAATATTAATCAGCCCCAATTTAGCTCCAAAATTAGCCCCAAATACGTTCATTTTCATGCTTTATCTTGCAATTCCAAGAAAAACAAAGAAGCCCCGAATCCTTAATATGTTAAGTTTTCTAAGGCTAAGTTTTGCAAAAATTTCCTGACTTTTGAAAATGTTTATCGGGGAATGCAAATAATCATTTACATTTTGTAATGCTTATATTACAATGATAATGATCCATTTTAGAAGGAAGGGAACTTAATGCTTGAGAATAGGGTTCGAGAGTTACGTGCACGGTTTAGATGGACACAACAAGACTTAGCTGATGCAATTGGCGTTACAAGGCAAACAATAGGATTAATTGAAAAAGGGGATTATTCCCCATCTGTAACGATGGCATTAAAAATTGCAAATGCTTTTAATGTTTCTGTTGAAGAAGTTTTTTATTTAAAGGAAAGGAATGATTAAACATGTTGAAACATATCTTACGTACACCATTAATACCGATGGGTTTATTTATACTGCTCATTACATTTTTGACACTTTCACTAACGAATACACTGGTTGTCTTAGCTAGATTATCTTTTGGGATATTAGTACTTTGTACATTTTTGTGGTTAACTTTTATAAAGCTTTACAACCGTAAGAATCCCGATAATCAAATTAAACCGTTTGGATTAATTCCACCTGAATTCCGCGAGATGGATGAGGGTCAACAGTGGGTTACCTATAAAGCTTGCCGGAATGTTTATATTTACTATAGTTTTGCACTGCCAATTATAGCGGGAGCTTGTTTTCTTTTTTCTGGTCATGTTCTTATTCCATTAATTGGTATAGGTGTAGTAGGTGTAGGACAATATATTGTTTATTGGCTAACTACTATTCGAGTATTAAATCGTATTTAACAGATTAAGGATTAAAGGAATATAATTACAAGAATTTGTGGAAGTATGAGTATATTTATGTATTAAATTTTGATCTTTGGGAGATTTAAAAATTGGTTAAAGTTAAAAAGTTGAAAGATTGTACAATAACAGATGCTGTTAATGCTTGGAATGCAGGATTTGAAGGGTATTCAATTGATGTCAAGATGACCGCTGATAGGTTTTTGGAAAGGATGGTAAAGGAGGATTTATCCGTTAGTCTATCTATCATTGCCTTTGACGACAAACAACCGATAGGAATTGTTTTAAATGGAATAAGAGAAATAAACGGTAAAAAAGTTGCTTGGAATGGAGGAACTGGTGTTGCCAAGGCATACCGATCTAAAGGTATAGGAAAAAAATTAGTGGATGTAAGTATCTCTATTTTAAAACAAAACGGTGTAGATATTGCAACACTTGAGGTGTTAAAAGATAACGAGAAAGCAATTTCCTTATATAAGGATATGGGATATAAAGAAGTGGGGATATTAGAGTATTTAAATCTTAATAAAGCTTTGTGTCAAAATCCAATCCCTCATTTAAAAAGAAAAGTTACTGTTAAACAAGTGTTGCTACAGCAAATAGGCAAACAATTTTTTTATAAAGCAATGAACCCTTGGCAAACGCAATGGCAGAGTGCTAAACAGGGCGAAGGAATCATCGTTGAAGGCGAAGTTGGACAGGTGCTTGGCTATGCTTATTATCAAAGGATCTTCAATTCCAAAGGGAATCATATAAGTACTATTTTGTTCCAATGTGAAGCAAGACCAAATTTAAAAAATGCAGAGGAAGTAATTTATTTTATGCTCGGTCATATTTTTGGAGATTTTAAAAACGTTCTTAATCGAATAGTTCCCAACTTACCGGTCCGAGAAAGTGAACTAACTTATAAGGTGTTAAAACAGATTGGATTTCAAACAGCAGTTCAGCAATTAAGTATGAGGAAAGAATTAAAGTTACCTACGTTATCGGGTAAGTAATTTTCATTGTAAATCTAAAGTTTTGTTGTTTTGATAAAGGAGTGAATGAAGTATGTCTATTGCCATTATTTACGGAGGAACTCGACAAAATGGTAATACTGAAATACTTACTGAGAAAGCGGTTCAAGGGATTACTGCAGAAAAAATCTATTTAAAGGACTTTAAAATTCAATCCATTGAAGATTTACGACATGAAGAAGGGGGGTTTCATACGATTCATGATGAACACAATTTAGTTATAGAACGTATGATGCCCCATGACATTCTTGTATTTGCAACACCGATTTATTGGTATAGCATGTCCGGCATCATGAAAAACTTTATTGATCGCTGGTCTCAGACATTAAGGGATAAAAAATATCCTGACTTTAAACATTCCATGGCAAATAAGAAAGCCTATGTAATTGCGGTAGGAGGAGATTATCCAAACATAAAAGGTCTACCGTTGATACAGCAGTTTCATTATATTTTTGATTTTGTTGGTATTTCTTTTGAGGGTTATATAATTGGAAGAGGAAACAAACCTGGTGATGTATATAATGATAAAGAAGCGCTTTTAGCCGCTAATGAACTGCAAAAGAAGCTTATATTGGAAATAAATAAATAAGGGAGAATTATAAAATGATTGAATTACAATATAGTTCCTTTTCTAGCGTAGAAAGGCTTTTTAAATAAAAAAAGCAATTCATTCCAGCATTTGCAGTCATTCATGGTAGTTATCCAGGGAGAGTTTTTGTAGATCATGAAAACAGTCCCAAAGTTGCTATTGTTTGGGCCATTGGAAGGTGGATGTATTTAGAAGGTAACATAGCAACTAATCAAGAAAAATCTGAGTTAAAACGATTTTTTCGAGAAATTGTAATGCCAGATTGCAAGAAGAGGAGCAGAAATTGGTTTGAAATATATACGAATGATTCTAAACAGTTAGAAGAGTATTCCTTGAAGGAAATTGATTTTTTAAAGGTTGATAAGCATTACGAATCAGTGTATACGCTAAACGTTGAAAAGTTTTTACAAGTTGCTAAAAGGAGCAAAAGAAATGAAGAGAAAGTTGAATTTAGAAATTTTGACATAATTCCAGAATCATTGGAGGAAACTTCATATGTAAAGAACTCAACATTATCTAAAAAGACCGTTGGGGTAGTTATTAAAAGGGGGAATACGATTCTATCAATCGCCAAAAATAACGGTTTTACTTTTGGTAAGGAATATTTTATCGACATCGATACATTTAAAGAAGAGGAAAGAAAGAAGGGATATGCTACTCTCGCTGCGATAAAGATAATTTCTTATTTTTTAGAAAAAAATATGTTTCCCCTGTGGGAAACTACAGAAAGCAATATTCCTTCACAAAAGCTTGCTTTAAAACTCGGATTTGAACCTATGGAACGTTATCCAGTATTTGAATTTAGGTTAAAGTAGCCACAATATATTGGGTTTAAAGGTCTTTACTTATTCCGTTGAAGGTCAAATAACAAACTTCAAATTAAACAAATTTTAATTACTGTAAATCAGCATATGGGGCGATGTTTGATATGGATAATATTTTATTAGCCGATGTCGCAAGAAAGTATGGAATTGCTGAATCTAACTTTAATTACTCAGGGTATTTTTAGGCAATGTTTACGGATGCACGTAATAGTAAAACTTTAAAATTTTATGCAAGTTCTCATATAGACATACAATTCCCGAATAATTTATGATTTAAAATATATCCCTTAGGAAAGCAACTGTAATAAAACTTGAATGAAAGGTTACTAATCATACTGGTTAGGGACCTTTTTTTAGTTTGTGTTCAAAAACAGGGCAATTTTATATTGCAAAATGCAAATAATACTTTACATTTTGCAATGAATTATTTACAATAATAATAACTGTTTTTGTAAGGAAGGGAATCTTGAGGTGAGGATAAATAATGTCGCAATGGGCACATATTTTTTGCGAATTATTATCAAAATCATTTTGTAAAATATGAAAATTTATTAACTTAGGGGAGGATAAAATGAGTTCATATGTCATTGAGACGAATAATTTAACAAAGAAATATAAAAATCAAACGGTAGTTGATAAGTTGAATATGAAGGTTCAACAAGGGGAAATTTATGGTTTTCTCGGTCCTAATGGTGCAGGAAAAACGACAACGATTCGGATGTTGCTTGGACTTATCCGCCCTACTAGCGGAGATATAAAAATTTTCAGCCAAAATCTTACACAAAATCGAATATCCATTTTAAGCAAAATAGGATCACTTGTAGAAACACCAACATTTTATGGACACCTTACGGGTTATGAAAACTTAGAAGCTGTACGCAGATTAATTCAGGTAAATAATAAAAAACGTGTTGATGAAGTATTACGGCTTGTGGGATTAAGCAATGTTAAAGATAAAAAGGTAAAGAAGTATTCTTTAGGTATGAAGCAACGATTAGGGATTGCTACAGCACTTTTGAATGATCCGCAACTTTTAATTTTAGATGAGCCGACCAATGGACTTGACCCCGCTGGAATTCAAGAAATTCGTGAATTCATTAAAGAGATGCCAAAAAAATATGAAATGACCATTTTGTTATCCAGTCACCTCCTAAGCGAAATTGAGCTAATAGCTACACAAGTAGGTATCATCCACAAAGGAAATATTTTATTTCAAGATTCAATTAATGCACTACGTAAGGAAAGTGAAACAAAGATAAGAATTAAAGTCGATAATCCTCTCCGAGCAATTAAATGTTTAGAACAATCGGGAATAAAAGCTTCCTTTTATACAGATCAAGACATTTTATATATAAGGGAATCAAGTTCGCAAATAGCTGGTGAGGTAAATAAGGTACTAGTCGAAAATGGTTTTTTTGTATCACGTTTGGAAGGTGTTAAGAAATCTTTGGAAGATATTTTCCTTGGTCTTACCGGAAAGGAGCATCATTTATAATGGGTCCAATTTTTTATTCCGATTTAATAAAAGTACAACGTTCGATGTTTTGGGGAATTGTCATATTGTTTCCTTTTATCCTTCTTGCAGGAGTTACCCTTTTATTGATACTCAATTTTCAAAACATTCAGCAGGATGTTTATCAAGGGAAAAGTTACAGTATATGGGGTTCCATGTGGATGGTAACCTATTATAGTAATTTCGTGATGATCCATTTATTTGTCACGGTATTGACTTCCTTTCTTGCAAATGTGGAACATCAAGCCAATGCTTTTAATCTTATATTTTCAATGCCCATTTCAAGGGTGAAGTTCTATTGGGTCAGATATTTTTGGATTATTTCTGGTGTAATATTGTCAAGTCTTTTCTTAATGTTAGGCTTTTGGTTAATCGGGATGATGTTTGGTGGCGGAGACTCATTAGATTGGTCTCGACTCTTCCACTTTACGATGTTTCCCTATCTTAGTTCCTTTTCATTCATTAGTTTTCAACTTTGGATATCCATGAATATAAAAAATCAATCGATTCCTGTTATTATAGGTGGATTGGGAATTGTAGCTGGATTATTTATGTTGCCATCCCCTGGTATTGCCAAATATTTTCCTTGGGTTATTCCTTATCAAATCACACTTTCTGAAGAAAATATCATTACAGACTTTTCCCATATTGTAAAACCACCAATCTTTCACTGGGAGTGGATTGGTATAAGTTTAATCGTTGGTTTTATCTTAGTTAGTTTGGGAGCTTTGCAATTTGCAAGAAAAGAAATGATTTAGGGGGAACAGAATGTTAAAAAGCATATTATGGTCAGAATGGTTAAAAATTCGCTGTTATCCAAGTATATGGCTAATGATTTTTCTTCTTCCGCTTTTTCTTACAATTGTTGGGGTAATGAACTATACGACAAATCTGCATGTGTTTGAGGAAGTGGGCATGGTTGGGTGGATGGGCACCTGGACGCAAGTAGAATTTTTGTATGGTATGGTTTTGTGCCCAGTTTTATCCAGTGTGTTTGTTGCCCTCTTATGCCGTTTTGAACATGCATATGGAGGATGGGAGCAATTGCTGGCCTTTCCAATTTCTAAAAATGCAGTTTACTTATCCAAAATGATTTGGGCGTGGTCTCTAATCGGTTTGACAAATACGGTTTTATTTGGGTATTTTTTTGTAATTGGGAAATTAATGGGGGTCTCGGGGATTTTCCCTTTTATAAGTGTATTAAAACTGTTTTTCGGAGGATGGTTTGCAACATTGCCATTAATTGCAATACAACTTTGGCTATCCACTCGATTGAAAAATTTTGCTCTTCCAATAGCCATTAATTTTGCTTTTGTTATGCCTAATGTCTTTATATCCAGTTCAAAGTATGGAAAGTATTATCCGTGGTCCCAGCCAGCTTATGCAATGACACCAGAGAACCAACTCGGAGTTATACAGTCTCTTCAAGATTTTTATTTGGTTGTTATTATTATATTCGTAATACTTTGTATAATTGGACTTTTTAATTTTGTGAGGATTGAGTTTAGATAAAGGGTAAATACAACTATGTGTATATTAATTTTTTTAACAAAGGAGATGGCTTAGTGAAAAAGTTCTTATTTTGGATTGCATGTATTATTATGATCATCGCTATTCTATTTTTGTTTGGTCCTTTTGGAGAATTACTAACCTCTTTTTATAAGTACCCATAAACGTTAATTTATCAAGGAAAATGTTTTTGTGTTAACTATTGCTACCTTTCTTAGTAAATGAGTAAATAGGTTTATAAAAATTGAACAGAAAAATTATTAATTTAGAATAGGGGATGAAAAAGTACAAACAAAATAAAGGTGAAGAACACTCTATTTTGATATCTAAATAATATTGGATAAATATTATGAATGAAAAGGAATTCAATATTGGGAGATTATCCATATTCTCTCCATGAGGGAGAATCTATTAAAAGGGAGAATGTTATCCGAATATTCAGTTGGTTGCATTTTGAAGTATGAGTAAAATGTTTTTAGGCAAATAAAAATAAAAAACATTAATTTTAGTTTTTTTGGGCAACAAATTTAATCCTTGGTTTTTTTCGAAATGGACGTGCTTTTTGTCCATTTTTGAAAAAACCAGGGTTAGCAAGCGAAGCGCGGTAGAATTATTTTTAATTTTGCCTATAAATGATAGTATAAGGATGTACAAAAGTGATTAAATAAGAGTGTACAGTTTTGATTACGGTACTTCAACAACTTTATATGGAGAAGCGGACATGATAGCCTGATTAGCCATGCCAGACTCTGTGGGGACTGGCTTCCTGGCATGTTAATCATGTCCGCGGAGGATCCATGTAAAGTTCTCATATTTATTGACAAATCATAAAAAAACATTTCTGTACATCGTTATACAATCAAAACTGTACATCTTTAAATCATCATTTATATTGCCATAGAAAAGAGAGCCAACTTCTTGTATATTTAAAGTGACTAAACCCCAAAAGACAAGGAGTGGCTCTCATGAATAAATTTAACACATCCAAGCTGAGTTTAAAAGAACTAGAGACTGAATGATTGAGTCAAGTACTTGTGGGAGATTTTTAAAGTCCCTTATTTTGTATCGTTTAGTCCGTTCTTTGATAACGCTCTCATGTTTTTATCCTTTCATTAGTTGTGACACTTTACCTTTTTTAAATTCCTCTGAGTCCCTTTAAAGCTGCTGTTATTGGTTTTCTTACAGACTGCTTTAAATAACCAAGATTGTTTCGCGTCGCTTCTGCGGCGCTATCCCTCAGTTTTTCTACAAAGTGTTTAGGTGGTTTTGCTTGGATACTTGTCTGCTCTACTTCCTGCGTTTGTTCAAGTATTCCTTGCAATGTTTTAATCTCCAAGTTGTCTTGAAGTGCGACAAAGACATCGATGAATTTATCAAGACCTAAATTACACCAGCTACGTCCATTTTTAAGCCGTCTAGCGAACACACTCATCGTTCCCTCGGCACTCCCCATTGGACGGAATTCTGTTGTATCTATGCCTTTCTTTTTCAACTTCTCACGATAGTCACCAAGTGCCTCCGGATATTGAGAGAGTTGCGCTATTAATTCTTCCAACCGTTCTTCTTTCTTTTCGTTTTCCAGTGTACCCACTGCACTATTTAATTCCACCATGAAACCTTTCCAATCATAGTTTGCCAGTTTCTTTCGAATAGCTCGATATCTTGGATGCTTTCTAAACAGACGCTGCACATCGCGGGCTACATGAAAACGATCAATGACAAAAGTGGCATTGTGCCTGAAATATTCTCGGCAGGATGTAATCCACTTCGCGCCATCCCCATTAATAACGAGATGGTGCTTGGTTGGATTGTACTCATAAGTTTCCATGAGATACTGCTCAAACTCTTCCCAAAAAGGCAGTTTACCTTGATGAATGAAATGCCGTTTTTCAATTAACTTTGCTCGCTTGCCATTCATTTCCCAGCCCTGATGCACACTGGCAATTTTAACTTCTCGTCCTTTTTTCTTTTTCTCTTGGCTTTTCGTGTAAAGTCCGTCAACCTCAACGAATACAACATCTTGTTCAAGTGGCACAGATTTTTCGGGAACCACCTCAGTATTTAAAAGTTGCTGGCGTATGGCTTCATGACTAATCACGGGATAACCTAAAAGCCTCTCCATTGCTTGACTGGCCTGACGATAAGAAACACCTGTAACAGCTAATTCAATAGCCAAATCTTGTACAACTGGACTCATTCCTTTTGTGCCATCAAAAGCTAAATATTGGTCTAATAAATAGACGTACTTTCCAGTTTCCTTATCCTGATAATAATTTCTTTTCAATTCCACTTGCCCAAAGACGGATTCAAATTTTAACGTTCGCTTATCCTTTAGATAAAACCTCTTCTTATCCCTTCCTGTGGCAATCGCCTCATCTAATTCTTGTAGTGTTTGTGCCATGACCTGAGAAAAACTTTCCTGTAAAGCGCTGTATGTAATTTTTTCTAATTCTTTCATTGTTAGCGTAGATATGATATCGTTCATTTGAGGATCTCCTTTGTTAGTTTTTGTCGGCAAACATAACTATACAAAAGAAGGTCCTCTTTTTCATTTAAAAAGCCAGTAAAACTACCGCGCTTCGCTTGCTGACCCCATTCCTGGTGTTGAAATCTTACGATTCCAACACCAGGAATGGGGTATATGTTCTCCCACAAACATTTTACTCTAACAGACTGAATTATTTCGACAGTTACAAGAAGAATATTCCGAAATCATGAAAAAGCTATTAATGGACATGGATACTGAATTAATGGAAAGTCGGGATAAGAAGTGTCTTCGGCATGTAGGAAAACGAAACGTTCAAATTGATACCATCTTTGGGTCCGTCTTCTTTGATCGCAATTATTATTTCAATCGGAATACCGGTGAGTATGTGCATCTATTAGATCAGCAGCTCAATTTTAATGGTGCTTAAGGGGCTAGCCTGTTCATAGAGCAATTGGGAATTGAAATGGCAATAGAAGGCCCATCCTATCGCTCAGCAGCGGATAACCTTGAGAAAATTGCAGGCTATCGTGTGGTTAGGCATGAATGGCTTCGCCAAAGATTACTGGAGATTTCTTTACCAACAAAAAGCGATCATATTACAAACCGTGTATTTTTTATACAAGTCGACGGATTACATGTTTCCCGTCAAAGAAGTCATCGAAAATCAAAGGAAGAAAAAATGGTTGCCGTCCACCAAGGGTGGTCAGTAAATGGTGAGCGTGTATCGTTGATACATAAACGGCATTTCCATCATGAAACAGACGAGCCATTTTGGGAGGCAGTTGAACACTTTCTTTATGACACGTTTAAGTATGATCCGATGGTCCATCTCCTAGTTATCAATGGTGACCAAGCTTCTTGGATTCAAGATGCCAAGGACTACTTTGGAAAAAATGCTTACGTCATCGTTGACCGTTATCATATTGCGAAGGAAATTAAAACTATCTTTAGAGGTCACCCGAGAAAAAATGCGATCCAACGCGCTTTTCTTGATTATAATGTTGACCAATTAATTGTTGAATTAAATACAGCGATGGGAACACTATCTACCCTGGAATTGGAAGAAGCTGCAGAAAAACTTCTAAACCAAATTGAAAACAACCCAGATGCATTTAAAGACTATCGAAAATGGCTTGAAGCCAAAGGCATAGACACCAAAGGCATGCGTCGGATGGGTAATGCAGAAAGTACTATGCGTGTTATGGCAAGGCGTATGAAGAATGGAACTAGTTGGAGCGATTTAGGGGCGAGACAAATGATTCGGGGATTGATATCAAAGCATGATCGATTAACAGTTCATATCAATTATGGATTCGATGAATCCGTAAATATTGAAGATAAACAAGAGAATAAAAAGAGTTATAAAAAACAAGTTAGAAAGACTGTCAAAGAGAGTGTTCGAAACAACGTGCCTTATTTAACGCAGTCTATTGGGAAACCAATTACACAAGCTCTCAGGGGACTACAAGGAGTGTGACGGAATTTTCAACACACTAAAATTCTGCAGGTATGTCAAAAACAGAATTCACAAAAAGTTGGCGCTCGATTTTTGGCAACAAAAATCATTGCCCACAAAAACTTGACTCACCCCATTTTGAAATAAGAATTGACAGCCGGGTAAAAAAGGAATATAATAGCATTCCTTTAAAAAATAAAATAAGCCAATTATAACAATAGCATATTTTAGATTAAAAGTCAATAGTTGAATGTGGGTTTTTATCAAAAGGAGGAAGAGCACATGCTATTGCCTCAGTTTTTTCAATCCTTAGATATATCGATTTTAGAGAAATATACAGATAAAGTATTAAAAGTAAATGAAAAAACTAAACAATATGGATTGGTGCTCACTAGTAATGAAATAAAGGACATGATTATTTCTAGAAATCAAATACTTTATAACTATGGTCGAGTGGAAACGGATATTAGTGTAATTAAAGAATTAGCAGAGGTGTTTTGTACTTCCCCTTATATCGATAATAAGAATTATCAATTGACACTTAATGAATTACAAGAGATATTTTATTACATGAAAAATGAAACCGAAGATCGTATCAGTGACTCTCAATTGGTAGATATTATAAGGGAATACTTCGACGGTGTTTGTGGTGGGTCATTGGAGCTTTTAAAAAGCAAGCTTGATGAATTTGCACAAAGGTTTAGAAGTGATGTTCGATTTAGAAAGTCTGTATTTGAGGGGGATGAGCATTTGTGGGATTAGAAAAACAACATAATGATTTGTTGTTAGTAAAACAGAAAAAGATAAATAACATTCAACTATTACGAAATCAATATACAATATCTTTATTAAACGTAGGATTAAGGGAAGGGTTACTCAATAGTCAAGAAGTGTATGAAGTTCAAATACAATTAATGCAGATTTTAAAGGAGTCAATCAGGAGGTACACAAGAGAAGAGAGCTCTTCAATTAGTTCTGATGTGGCTGAGGAAATTTTAACTTCCATATTATATGCGGTAGATGCTTTTTTGTTTCAGTTAGGTGATCCGGAAAATGCTATCAACTTTGTTAAAAAAATAATATGGAAATCACATATGAACAGGGAGTAAAGATAGTTAAGGATTGTCTTGAGGAGACGAGAGCTCTTTTTAAGGAGATAAGAAATAATAAATTAGATGTTGCTGTTGATTCTTATAATATAACAATCGATGAATCCATACGTTTATTTCTAAAAAAATATGAAGTCGTTTTTGATGCACATAATACAATGGCTAGCATTGATTATCCGTTAGCAATTGATGATATGACTATTCAAGGTGTTTATTATCTTAAACAATATTTAACCTATTTAAAAATTGAAACAGAATTTTGCCAAATGTTTAACCAAGATGATCTTCGAGATCTTTTAGTTAATTATGGGAGAATGTGTGGGTTTGACTACCGAATTGAGTTATTTAATATATTTGAGTTAGTGTTAAATAATGCAGTTTTTTCTGTTTTATCAGGAGAATTACCTAGTAGAATAAGAATCTCGGTACAACAATATAAAGAGATAAAGAATCTATTTAGTAATATGAGTGATAGTCAAATACAATTGATTATTTTAGAAGCTGTAGAAAAATTACTCCATCATTTTAATATTAGTGATTCTCTAATGTCATATTATATAAAACAATGTGGAATAAATTTGGCAAAGAGGTTAAAAAGTGTTGTTAAGCATAACCGTCTGCAAACAGTGGTTATCTTAGAACAAGAATTGAAAACTCCTCCTTTAACCACCTTTAACGCATCCGATAGAATGAGCGATCATCGATTTCGGTTATTAATTGAGAAAATCATGAATTGTGAAAAGTCAGTGGATAAGATTGATATAATTCGGACAAATTTTCATTCCCTTCATGATTATATCGATATACTTAATACCGATTGTTTATTGAACGATGAATATGAAGAACTTTTTAAGACTTTTGGTGATGTAGAACTAGCTATCTTGACAAAAATAGTGTTCTATGAAGAATTAAGAAATAATTCTATATACCTTTCTTCACCTAATATTAGAAAAAGGGAGATTGAAAGTGAATGGCAGGATCAATTTATTAAATTTATAAACAAAATTCATCCAAGTAGAAAATCAGTTATTCAGCAATATGTTTATGAAATTGATTATGAAGAAATTAGCTTTTATTAATTTAGATGGAAGATTGTCTTGTTTTATCACTATTTTAATGGAGGTGATTATTACATGAAACAAAATGAATCAAGTTTAACTTCATTAATATCAGCTTTTGGTAGAGCTTACCATAGTCAATTCGATACACCAAAAATTTTTGATGATTTTATAGCTAAAGACTTAATTTCACAAAAAGAATATCATGACATTAAAAAGAATATGGTTCAAGGCATTCAGTTCTTTAACAAAGAAATTGCGAAAAAATATAAAGGTAATCCGGAGGAAATTTTAAAATGGATTACACAAGTTCAGTTATCACCGACACCTTTAGCACGTGCTGCGTATTGCGAAAATGTATTACAAAATGAAATTAAATTTGGGGTAAAGCAATATGTCATACTCGGGGCAGGCTTAGATACTTTTTGTTTACGACACCCTGAATTGGAAAACACTCTTGAAATATTTGAAATTGATCATCCATTTACACAGGAATTTAAAGTACAAAGATTGGTTGAAGTTGATTTAAAAATACCGAAGAATCTTCATTTTATTCCGATGGATTTCACGAAAATATTTTCGTACGAAAAACTTTTTGGGAAGGGCTTTAGCTATGAAAAAACATTTATTAGTTTACTGGGTGTATCTTATTATTTAACGAAAGATGAACTATCAAGCTTGATTGAGAAATTATTCGCTGAAGTCCCATCTGGGAGCTCGATTGTTTTCGACTATGCCGATGAAAAACTTTTTGAGGAGAAAGGATTTTCTAATAGAGTAGAAAACATGGTGAAAATGGCTGCGGTAGGTGGAGAGCCAATGAAATCGTGTTTTCCATACTCTGAAATCAAGGGGATATTAGAAAAATCTGGTTTGCTCATCTATGAACATTTATCACCTTCAAAAATTCAAAATCTATACTTTGAAAACCGAAAAGATTACCTATCGGCCTTTGAGACAATTCACTATGTTCATGCGGTGAAAAAATAAAAAGAAATTATAAGTATGAGGGAATACCTTTATGAACAAGATTCTGAAAATTAAACAAAGGTCTTCTTGATCTATTCAAACTAAATATACGGTTAACAAATTTACCATGATAGAAGTTCAATGAATAATGTGGCTTTGGATAGGAGAGAGAAAATGTTTACCATATCAGATTTTCAAAATTTAATCGAACAACAGTTATTCCACAATCGAAATAAAAGTCTTTTTTATGAGTTGACAAATGGACGATTCGTTTTAAATTCTTCCAAAGAAACTAGTGCTTTATTCAAACAAAAATCCAAAGATATCGCAAATTTTATAGAAACTGCACATTTAAATGACACAACTCAAAAACTGGCAAAATACATTTCAGATAAAACGATTCGTTTATTCGTTGAGGTGAATCAATATTTAAATTTTTCCCAAAAGGATTATCTTCAACTTCAAAAAGTCTATGAAGCTCTGCTTCAACAGGTATATGAAATTTGTAATCAAAAGGAAGTATCTGAAGAAGAAATTGATCAGTTGTTTCGTTCCCATTATAAAAATCTACAGAGCTTTTTATTAGATTCAAACGGTAAAGAGATATTTAAAAAGTATAGGGAAAGCCCGGATGTACTTGAAATAAAATGTGCTGAATATACTTCTGAGTTTCAAATGAGATTATTAGGTATCTATTTGTCAAAGGTTAAACAGCCTGTTTTAGATATTGGATGTGGACAACAGGCAAACCTTGTTCACTTTTTAAGGAAAAATGACATAGTTGTATACGGGTTGGATCGAAATGTTCAGAATCTGAACAATAAAATATATCAAGTGGATTGGCTTGAGTATACGTACGTTCCAGACACTTGGGGAACTGTCATTTCTCATATGGCATTTTCAAATCATTTTATGCACCATCACTTGAGACCTGATGGAGATTATGAAAAGTATGCAACAAAGTATATGGAGATATTAAAATCCTTAAAAATTGGTGGAAGTTTTATTTATGCGCCAGGCCTTTCATTTATGGAAGAGATTTTAATATCCACATTTGATTCTTATACTGTAGAGACTGGAGAATATTCTACCATGGTAACTCGTATTAACTAAATGAAAACTATATAGCTTTCATATTATGAAAGGAGATAAGTGAAAAGGACTTTCTAACTATAGTAGGAATTGGAAAGTCCTTGTTCTGCCTATCTTAATACCAAGGAAATTGTTTGAAATTACTTCACGAACCAGTAACTCAATTTAAGGATTTTAAACCGGTATAATACACTAATACATAAGTTATAATCGTTTCATAGATTCTACATCATTTCAATGATTAATTCCGATATTCTTTTGAGGCCTTTTTTAATTTGATCTAAAGTTGCATAGGAATAGGACAACCGTAAATGTCTATGATCGTCCTTATCATATATATTACCTGGATTTAGCAGTATTCCCTCTTGAATAGCTTTTTCAAATAACTTCCTAGTGGAAATACTAGGAGTGATTTTTAGCCAAATATAAAATCCCCCACTTGGAATATTCCATGTAGCTATATTAGAAAAATAAGTATTTAAAATTTCAATCATATAATCCCTTCTACATTTTAATTCACTCCTAACTAAAGTTAAGTCCTCTTCATACCCATTTTTAAGCCATTTATTTACTAAAAATTGTGAAATAGAACTTGAGCCGTAATCTGTTTGCATTTTAATGTCAGCAAGACGGTTGATAACAGGTTCGGGCCCAACAATCCAGCCAATCCGCAGGCCTGGACTGAATGTCTTAGATACACTTCCAATATAAAGTACACTACCTTGCTTATCATTTGCTTTTAGTGGTTTAGGTGGTGGTTGTTCAAACCACAAATCACCATAAACATCATCTTCAATTATAGGAAGAGAAGCTTTTTGACAGTCTTCCAAAAGTTGTTTTCTCCTTCTTTCAGACATTAGAGTGCCTGTTGGATTGTGGAACGATGGTATTGTATAGATTAAAGCAGGGTTGTGCTGTCGTTTTAAACGACCAATGGATGCATATTTGATCCCTTCCTCATCCATAGGGATACCGAATAAATTCATGCCGGCAGATTGAAAAACATGAATAGAATTAAGATATGAAGGTGATTCATGAAAAATAACTGAACCCCGTTGTAACAGACCGATTGAAATCAATTGTAAAGCTTGTAAACCGCCGGAAACAATCAATATAGATGAAGGCGAAGTTTCGATGCCCTTTCCTTTTAAATAATCACAAATTGTTTCCCTGAGGTGAATGCTCCCTTAAGGTCCTTCATACCCTAAAGATAGGTTACTTCTCATATCCATTTGCAACAGTTTTGTTAGTTGATTACAAGATAACAGTTCGGGGGAAAGTTCACCGGTTCCTAGTCGAATTATATGAGGATTTGTTTCAGCCTCATTAATTTTTTGTACGCTGTTATTATTGGGCTTATGAATACCAGAACGTACATAATCAATCCAATTAGGAGGAGGTGACGATGCTAGAACTCCCCAAGTATTATTTATTACTGTTGTACCACTTCCAACTTTCGATTCAATTAAACCATCTGCGGAAAGTTCTTCAAGAGCCATAATAATTGTACTTCGGTTAACATCAAACTGTTTTGCTAAGTTTCTTTGTGACGGTAACTTCATTCCAATAGACCATTCTCCATTCAAAATTTTCCTTTTTATGTAATTGTAGATTTGTAGATGTAAAGGTAATGATGAGGATTTTTTCGGCTTCCATTCTATATTACCCATCTTTCAACCCTCCTCGTATTTTTAATAATTATATGAAATGGTTGGCTATTTTTCCAACCAATTGGTTGGAGACAAACAGAGTAAATTCTCTTATTCTAAAATACGATGGGAGGGAAAAAGATGGAAGCCTTGGTTCATGGAATCATTTTAGCTTTTGGATTAATAATTCCTTTAGGAGTACGAAATATTTTTAATCAAGGAGTAACTCATAAAAGTTATGTCTGCATTTCCAGCTGTTATAACGGCTGGTATTTGTGATACGATTCTTATTTCATTGGCAGTAGCAGGTGTATCGATTATTATTTTTAAGTTTTGAATGGGTTCGTGTTTTATTATATACAATAGGATTTATTTTCTTAATATATATAGGTTGGCTAATGTGGAAGGATAGATCTGAACTGAACGATGCAGAAAATAAACAATTTTCTCCAAAAAGGCAAATTACGTTTGCTGCTTCCGTGTCCTTACTAAATCCACATGCCATTTTGGATACGATAGGGGTAATTGGGACGAACACATTGCTCTATCAAAATCATGAAAAATGGATTTTTACAATTGCGTGTATTGTAGTTTCTTGGGTTTGGTTCTTTGCCTTAGCTATGCTGGGAAAAGAGTTGGCCGATTTAATAAAAATGGAACTATTCTAAAATGGATAAATAAAATTTCTGCGATATTAATTTGGTGCATTGCAATTTATATGGGAATAAAAATATTTTGAGCAAAGACCAGGAGAGATACTTGAAAGTGACGTAACGTAATCTTATATACTTATAGTCAGAATGAGGTGATAGGGAAATGATTTCAATTAAAGAATTAACAAAACAAACTGGAGTTTCTGTTCGAACAATGCGTTATTATGATGAAATAAATTTATTGCCTCCAGCTGGAAAAACAGAAGGTGGGCATCGATTATATAGTGAAAAGGAGATAAAAAAACTTCAGGAAATCCAATTTTTAAAATCTTTAGGATTTCGTTTAATCGAGATAAAGGAGATGTTATCTGATAAAAACTGGGATTGGGAGATCGGACTAAAAAATCAGTTAAACTATATTTTGCAAGAAAAACAAAGAATTATTCAAATAGAAAAAACGCTAAAAGGACTCTTAAACACCCTAAAAATTGAGAATTCGGTTGATTTGACATATATAAATAAATTAATTCAATTGTATCAGAGTAAAAATGAACAACAAAATATATTTCGTGATAAATATTTTCATCAAGGTGAAAGGAAATTACTTAACAAATTACCGAAAATGGACAGTGATGATCCGCACTCTCTTGAATGGATTTCCTATTTGGTTGATTTGAAAAAATTCAAACATAAGGGTGCTAATTCTCCAGAAATTCAGCAAATTATACATTGTATGTATGAAAAGGCAATAGATACATTTGGTGAAAATGATGATTTTTTTAATAAATTATGGGAAATACGTAAATCACCAGAAAAATCAACAAAGATGGGCTTTTATCCGATAGAACAGGATATATTAAATTTAATAGAAGAGGCATGGGATTTTTATGAAAATAAGCGACATTGAAGTTTCATCTGTAAAATTGTTCAAGGTAGAATAGATGGATTTTTATAAAAATTTATTTTTAAGAGGGATAAAGATGAAAAAATATTTGATTACTATTTTTTTTTGCATGATATTGTTAACGGGATGTAATTTTAATCAAGAAGAAGTTGTACACTCAATTGATCTTGATGGTATTGATACTATTTACATTGACCATGGAAGTGAAAATGTTCATCTAATCAGTGTAGAACAGTCAAATTTAGAAGTGTTACACTCAAATAAAAATATTGATGTATCCGAAAAGGCAAATGAAGTATCCATATCTATGGAGAAAAGGATCTTTAACATTGGTCCGAAAATTAATTTAAATAATCAACTCATAGTCAAGATTTCAAAAGATTTTACAGGAAAAGTTATTATTAATGGAACATCCGGAAATGTAACATCGGAAGACCTTGAAACAACAAATATCGAAGTAAATGAGAAAAGCGGGAATGTTACACTAGACTTCAAGGATTTCCATAGTGATGTAAATATTACAACATCGAGCGGAAACGTAGTTGTATCGTTGAATACGATACAACCGGACATTGAATTACAGACAAAGACAGCAAGTGGGTTACAAACAATTACTGTACCAATTGACATAGAAAAGCAAAATGATAAATCGATTGAAGGGAAAGCAAATGAAGGAATTTATTTTATTGGAATAAAAACAGCCTCGGGGAATATTTCTATACGATAATTGACGTACTTTTCCTATCCTATTAAGTGTTTTGTGTTTATTGTGTAAAAATCATTATTGTGAATATTTAGCCAATAATGCAAGAAAAGGATGATATAAAGTGAGTTTTGAATTTTTAATTCCGATAGGCATATTAGCTTTAGTGGACACATTGAGTCCGACAACGTTAAGTGTAACTGTTTATATGCTACTTATGGAAGAGGAGCGATTAATCAGAAGGTTATTTGCTTATCTGTTAACGGTTGGCATCTTTTATTTTACTGTAGGAATATTTTTAATGATGGGGGTTGGAAGTATTTTCCATAAGTTTCCGAGTTTCGATGAAAGTGTTATACTCAGTCAATTTATGTTTTATTTAGGTTTGGGGCTATTTATTGGGAGTTTTTTTGTACCAGCTAAATCCACCCCTAAAACATATAAACCGAAGTCGAAAAGTATGTTGGCCATGGTTATGCTTGGCTTAATGACTGGTTTAATTGAAGTCGGGACAGCATTACCTTATTTTGCGGCTATCGGCATCATGACAACAGTCAAATTAAATCCATTTCAATGGATTCCCATACTAGCAGGTTATAACTTCATTATGGTACTTCCACCGCTCATTCTTATTGGAATACATTTATTATTTAAACAATGGCTTCGGGAACCATTAATGAAAATAAAATTGAGGTTAGAGAAAAACCAGGGAGCAACATTGTCGTGGATTATGGCTATTGTTGGTTTAATTATTTTGATAAATAGTTGATGATTAAAAGATTGGAATGAATATTTTATTAAAAGAATAATAGTTTTATGAGAACAAGAAATCCTTCACTTTGAAGTAGCAAAAAAACGAAAATGATAAATAATAATATTCCTTTGAGACATATGTCTGTTCTGGCAAGTAGCAATCAATATAAACTATATGGAAAGTGCTACTTATTTTTGCAGGGTTTTCTGGAATTGTTGTGGACCAAGGAAGGAGTTGATCTAATTTTTCTTTCCTAATAAAGCTAAATAAATCATAACAATAGTCCACATCTAAAGGTAGGTGTGGACTATTTTACGCTTACATTCATTTCCTTTTTTTAATTTTTTATAGTATAATACAGTCAAATATTTATAACCGTTTTAGTTTATTTTACAAAGGGTGGTTATTAAAGAGATGAAAAATAATTTGATTATTGATGATTTTAATCAGTTAAAAGCATTAAGTGATCCGTTACGTGCCGAAATGATGATGCATTTGGTGATGCGTGCTTATACTGGTCAACAACTTTCTGAGATTTTGTCAATCCCACGCGGGAAGATCCATTACCACCTAAAGGAATTGGAGAAAAATGGGTTAGTCCAAATCGTAAAAACGGAAGAAAAAAATGGTATTGTACAGAAGTTTTACCAAGCAGTGGCGGCTGATTTCCAAATTTCTGAAAAACTTCTTCCGAGAAAAAAGGAAATAAGAGATACAACCAAACAATTAATGTATGGAATTCTAGAACGTGCCAAACAAGAAATTAGGGAAGCTCCCGCCGAATCCTTCGAAACAAGAGAACCGAATGAAAAACCATTGGAACGACGTTTTATTTCTTCTACTTGGGAACTGGAGGCAACGGAAGAGCAATTTACACAATGGAAAATAAAGTATTATGCTCTTTTAAAAGAGTTACACCATATGGGCCTACAATCAAAGGGTAAGAAAAATAAATATTATATTACTACCGTTGGTTTTCAAACGGATGAGAAAGAATAAGGGGAAAGAGTTGGATGGATATTTTTAAGAACAGAAATTATTTATTTTTATTAATCGGTAGGGTTGTAACAAATATTGGGGACAGTTTGTATTATGTCACTACAATGTGGCTCGTTTATAAGCTGGGTGGAAATGCATTTTACACAGGACTTGCGGGATTTCTAACGCTTTTGCCTTCCTCATTACAGTTTATTACCGGTCCTTTTGTAGATCAATGGCAAGTAAAAAAAACGTTAATCGTTACCCAACTACTTCAAACATTATTGATTTTCTTAATTCCAATCACATACTATTTTGACTTGTTAACAGTTCAGCTTGTATTAATCATTATGCCAATCGCTTCATTTATTCAGCAATTCGCTTATCCATCACAAACAAAGGCATTACCTATCATTTTGGAAAAAAAGCACTTAATTAGGGTCTACTGAATAAATTGAAAATCCTTGTAAATAAAAGGTTTGTGCTTATTTTGTTCGAAATGAAGTGCA